>DQCG01000571.1 GCA_003533825.1 Phycisphaerales bacterium | reverse complement strand
TCTGTATTGCTACTACAGTCTCAATAAACTTGGCTATTCTCAGATCTGCGAAGGCTTTTGCAGTAAATGGAGAAACGATATCCCCTGCATGTAAAACATATTCGACATTACTCTCGTTGAAAATCTCAATAGCCCGAAGAACGTTGCTGTGGTGATCGTGGCTGTCAGATATAATACCAATTTGCATTGTATTTCTCCTTTTCAGAATCTTGCTGATTCACCGCGAATTATTGCTATTGCATCGAAATTCTAATACTTAGCCATCTAAGGTTCTTATGAGCTTTTTGTTAAATACCCTTGGATTGTCTCCATTACAAATCTTCTGTCCATAAAAGAGTTGACTCAAGTACTCGAATATACTATTTACAATTAGTCAGCTACGAATAGATTATTGTGAGGATATAGCCACGTGTCAAGTTATCCAAACAAGACTGCTATTATGAACATGCTTGGGATTGTCACAGGAGTATGCTTATTTTTAATATTTTGGCATATGTTTAAGCTACTTGGTAAAAGGAACACGGTGCCGAATAATAATGGCCGAAATGAGACCGGCCACGGCCGTAGAAAGACGGTTGAATCCAGAGTCATAAAATAGTCTCTGAACCTTTGGAAAAGTATTGAAAGTGAAAGTATACAGGATCATTATTAATCTGGGCTTCTCAGGTATTGTTATAGCATGCCTGCTGGTTGGCTGCTCATTAGACCAAGCCCGATCGCGAACAGATCCTGTGGGCCAGGTATCAGAGAATTGCTACATAATGCCAACAAGCCAAATTCTAATCCCTGCCGGTCAGCAAATATGTATGCCCGGACTTCGTCCTCAGGCACTGGCATTGAGTCCTGATGGAGAATTGCTGGTAACTTCGGGCAAAAACAATCAACTGTACGTCATCGATCCGGCTACTGGTGAGATTCTCCAACAAGTTTCCATGCCTGAAAATAACGCCAAGTCATCGCAGGAACCCTACAAAGACTCTAAAGCTTTGCTAAGCTTGACGGGCTTAATCTTTTCTCCTGACGGCAGGCGCATTTACCTTTCCAATGTTCGAGGTGACGTGAAGGTATTTTCAGTAAAGAGGAAAAAAGTCAGTCAATTAAAAATATTTTCTGTCCCTAATGCCGATGCGCCTAAACGCAAGGAAGAGATTCCCACGGGACTAGCAGTATCAGTTGATGGAAAACGGTTATACGTTGTGGGCAATCTTGGCAATAAGTTGCATGAATTCGATACGGCTACTGGCAAAGTATTGCGCACTTGGGACACTGGAGTTGCCCCGTTCGAAGTCGTGCTGGCTTCTGGTAAAGCCTATGTCAGCAATTCGGGCGGTCGACGCCCCGGGAGATCAGACTTGACTGCTCCGGCCGGACGCGGAACCAGAGTGAGAGTCGACCCCATCCACTACATTGCCAATGAAGGTTCGGTGAGTGTAATAGATCTTGCAACGGGGCAAGTAAAAGATGAAGTAATAGTCGAATTGCACGCTTCTGCCCTCGCGGTGTCTCCCGATGGCCAATACGTGGTCGTTGCCAATTCGGGCAGTGACACGCTGAGTGTCATTAATACTCAAACCGATAAAGTCGTTGAAAAAATATGGGTGCGCCAATCTCCGGGAGACCCGTTTGGGGCACAGCCTAATGCACTGGCATTTCATCCTGATGGTAAACAATTATTTGTGTGTAACGGCACTCAAAACGCTGTTGCTGTGGTTCATTTTGAACCGGCTGAAAAGGAGTCAGCGGTTATTGGCCTCATTCCAGTGGGTTGGTTCCCGGGCGCGGTGGAGGTGAATATCAACCGTCAAATGATCTGTGTTGCTAACATTAAAGGTATTGGCGCAGCCAAAGATTTTCAGCCAGGGGATAAAATAAAGCTCCGTTCCAAGGACTTCTATGGTACGCTCTCATTAATCTCTATCCCTTCCAAGAAACAACTATTTTCCCACACGAAGACTGCACTGCGAAATATGCGCTATCAGAAGCTCGAAGAAGCCAAATTACCGCCACGCCCTGAACAAACCGCTCGACCGGTGCCTGAGCGAGTGGGTGAGCCGAGTGTGTTCAAACACGTCATTTACATTATCAAAGAGAACCGCACCTACGATCAAATCCTCGGGGATATGCCGGAGGGTAATGGCGATCCTGAATTATGCATCTTCGGCGAAAAATACACACCTAATCAACACAAGATCTCCCGTGAGTTTATATTGATGGATAACACATACTGTTCCGGCGTGCAGAGTGCGGATGGCCATCAATGGACTGACAGTGGCATTGCAAACGACTACATGGAACGCCAATTATCCTCCGATTTCCCAAGAAGTTATCCCAGTGGAAAGGATGCCGGCGGAAGCGATGCGCTCGCGTGGTCATCCTCCGGCTTCATTTGGGACAACGTACTTGCGCACGGCAAGTGGTTTCGCAACTACGGCGAATGGATGGTTTCCGAATCCGGCTGAAAAGATCAAGCTCGTCGAAGAGGGCCTCAGTGGATCGATTACTGGAACGATTACCAAAACGGCACAGACTTGACAAAGCTCCGTTCCCGACCGGCCATCGAATCTTTGCTGCCACATAGTCTTTTGGAAACGGAGGGATACAATTTGAAAGTGCCCGATGTCATGCGTGCAGCAGCTTTTATCAAGGAACTCAAAGCATTCGAAGCCAAAGGGGAGTTCCCGGATTTCGTGCTTTTGTTTCTTCCTAATGATCACACGGGCGGTACCAAGGAACGCTATCCCACTCCTGGTGCACAAATTGCCGATAACGATCTCGCTTTGGGAATGGTGGTTGAAGCCATTAGTCATAGCAAGTTTTGGCCGGAGACTTGTCTTTTCGCTATTGAGGATGATCCGCAGAACGGCTGGGACCATGTGAGCGGTTACCGTACTACCTGTTATGTTGTCAGTCCTTATACTAAGCGCCGACAAACTATCAGTACCCGGTTTGACCAAACAAGCTTGATGCGCACTATGGAACTGATCCTAGGTTTGCCCCCGATGAATCAACTCGACGCCGCGGCAACACCAATGTTTGACTGCTTTACCGAAAAACCAGATTTTAGTCCGTTCACTGCTGTTCCTAATGTGATTCCGTTGGATACAATTAATCCCCCACCCGAAAAGATCAGCGATCCAATGTTGCGCCAGGATGCAATTGTTTCTGCTCAGTTGCCACTCGATAAATTGGATGCTTGTCCTGAGGACATCTTCAATCGTATAATCTGGCGCAGCATGAAAGGCACTCATGCTCCTTATCCGGAATGGCCGTGACAACGGTAAATGACAATGATTAACCAACATATAAAACCGGGATACAGTAACATAAACTATGAAATCAAATGGGAAATCCCTGATGAATA
>DQCG01000616.1 GCA_003533825.1 Phycisphaerales bacterium | reverse complement strand
TGAGGGTTATCATTTACCAGTTGTGAGATCAATTTATATTTTTCTTTATATTTGTTCACGACTTTTAACCTTGATTTATGAGTAAAGTCAAAGTATTGTTGATTCATTGATTTCGTTCTCATTTGCCTGTTCCTTTCTTATTGGTTTTTCGGTAACCGAATAATAACAGGGACAGGCTTTTTTTGTATAAGTTTTTACATGAATTCGTTTCCGCAACAGGAACTAATTAAGGAGATTTAATCATCATGAAAAATTACTTTTGCTCACATTACATGATCAGTTTGCTCGTGATATCTGCAATAATTGGCTCGACGAAAGCGTCAGGCAAGCTTAACATTCCCGAACGAGGATTTATTAGTTCCAAGCCGGCAGAAACCTGGGAGCAGGGATTGATTTGTGGGAACGGTACAATCGGGGCAAATATGTTCAGCAGACCACTGGAAGAGACGGTTATCTTTACTCACGAACGATTGTTTCTGCCGATGGGAGCGCCTACGATGCCGCCCGATACGTCGGCACGTCTTTTCGAAATTAGGAGATTGATTGAACGGGGATTATATAAGCAGGCCACACAACTCGCTTTCGATTTGTCGGGACAGGAAAGCTTTATGTACCCTGATCCCTTTGTCCCGGCATTTGATCTGAACATCAGGATGGATGCTGAGGGTGAAATGGTCGATTATGCGCGGTCTGTGGATTTTCAAAAAGGTGAAGCTGTCGTACACTGGGTCGATGAGCGAGGCGTCTTCGAACGCCGGATGTTTGTCTCGCGGGCGGACGGCGTTGCTGTCCTGCTGATAACGGGCCCGAAGCCGGGATCGTTGAGTTGCCGGCTAGGACTCGGAACTCGCCAGCCCAGTGAGAAGCTCGACTCCCGCAAATTGGAGCGTTCGGCCGAAAGGTTCAAATCCCATATCACCGACCTGAAAGTGACCGCGGAGAAGTCGGCCCTGACTTTCCGTAACAGTTTTACTGAAGCATATCCCGGAAGCATTCATGCCCTGGAGGCGGTGGCCCGGGTGGTGGCGAGAAACGGAACGACAAAACCCGAGGGCGATACACTCGTGGTAGCCGGAGCAGATCAGATATTGCTCCTCATTGACATCGAGCTGCTTTACGATCCCGTTCGCTCGCGGATGGAGGATATGAAGAACTCGCTGGCCAAGCTCTCGACCGACTACCAAAGTTTGCTCCGATCTCACGAGCGCATCCATGGCGGGATGTTCAACCGGATGCGTCTGGATATCGGCGGCGGAGCAGACCACAACCTGACAACGGAAGAACTGCTGGCCAGATCGACCAACGAGAATCTCTCAAGAGCACTGATAGAAAAGGAATTCGACGCGGCACGATACAACATTATTTCATGCACGGGCGAGCTCCCACCGACCCTGCAGGGTGTTTGGGCCGGGACGTATGTGCCGTCATGGGCCAGCGACTTCACGCATAATGGTAACGTTCCATCGGCCATTGCCTGCATGCTGATGGGTAACACACCCGAACTCATGCTGGCCTACACCTCATACATCGAGTCGATTGTTCCCTGGCTGGAGGTCAACGCCAAACACATGTTCGGAGCAAGAGGGATAGTCCTGCCTTCCCGCTCGACGACCAACGGCTTTAACAACGCCCTTGCACCCGGCTTCGCCGGCGGATTCTGGGTAGGTGGCGCCGCCTGGGCCGCTCACTTCTTCTACGACTATTATCTCTACACGGGCGACCGAAGATTCCTGGCCGTGCATGCTCTGCCCTTCATGGAAAAGGCAGCACTGTTCTTCGATGACTATCTCTACGAAGGGCCCGATGGCAGATACGTTTTCAGCCCGACTCAGTCACCGGAAAACGCACCTTCTAACACTAAGTCTCAGGGAACGTTCAACGCTACGATGGACGTGGCCGCGGCAAAGGAACTGCTGGGCAATCTAATAACCGCCTCCAACGAACTGGGAGTCAATCAAGACAAAATTGCTCTGTGGAAAACAATGCTCAGGAAGATGCCCCCGTACATGATAAGCGAAGACGGCTTGCTCAAGGAATGGCTCACCCCGAAGCTCGAAGACAATCTGCGCCATCGCCATTCCTCGCAATTATACCCGCTTTACGACGGCATGCCGGAAGAGATCGCCAGAGATCCCGAACTTCAGGCCGCTTTCAGGCGGATCATCGAGATAAAGCTCGAAAACCACTGGAAACGATCAGGCTTCATGTCTTTCGGGTTGGTTCAACTCGGACAGGCGGCGACCAGTCTTGGTGAGAATGAGCTGGCATATGAATGTCTCAAGCATCTGGTAAACCGCTTCTGGCTAAACAACTTGGCCTCTATGCACAATCACAGATCACTATTCAACATGGACATCAGTGGTGGTATGCCGGCGGTGCTCATTAAGATGCTGGTGGCGTCCGATCCCGGCAGGATTGAACTTCTGCCCGCGGTCCCGGCCCAGTGGCCCTCGGGCACAATCGAAGGCGTGCTGTGTCGCGGCCAGATCGAGATAAAGCACCTGCATTGGGACGGAAACCGTATTTCGGTCAATCTTGTATCCGACAAGAAGCAGTCGATCATCATTGAGACACCTTCTGAAATAGGAGAATTGTCCATAACGGGAGGCAGTGTATTGATCCATGAAGCCGGCGGTAAGAACCGACGCAGGATATCAATGCCTGCCGGCCAAGATGTGATGCTTGAGATGGAAACAAGGCCGCCAGTTTAGTCGGCTGCTGTACGATCTGGAGCGTCCATTCAATCTGCACCGTTGTATTGGGGACTCGGCGTAACAGTGACAGCACTACTTCACGACGCTCGAACATGCTCAATTTTGAACTTGATCCCATCGTTCAGTTCCATTCAATTCTGTAAATCAAACACCTTAGCCGAGCATGAGTCCGGCCGATACACCTGCCAATGTTCTCTAAATGAATTGCCTTCTGGTTAAGCATTGCTGACTCGAAGACATAGTCCCGTATCCTGTATCCTTGTCTCATGTGTATTCCTGTTTACCCTTGACATGTGAATCGTTCACGCGTCGGTTCTCTCACCAGGACTCATTCATCTGATGGCGAGGGAATGATACCCCTGGCGGTGCGGTCGCCAACGACAAAATAACCAAGCGGTTCATCCGTTAGGTCGGTGATTAGCCATACAGATCCCGGTTGCGTGCTTCGGTGTATGCGCCAGCCGGTAGGGATAGAACCGCGGGATTTCCGGTTTGCATCAGGGTCCATAACATAAATGTTTACCTGGTCTTTTCGCTGGTTGAACAGGACGATGTCACAGGTAGGCCCATCCGGCTGCGAGACTGGCATCGGTGACCGGCCGGCCGGACACCACTTTAGCTTGGGCAGCGATTCATCCTTCGGCGGCACTCGCGGTGCAAAGGTTCTTGGGCCGAGAGCGCGGAATTCCTGGAGTTTTCCGGCGTGATCCGCCGAGTCCGCCAGGTTGTTCCATTCGTAGGGATCTGTCTGGCAGTCGTATAGCTCCTCATCGCCATTGGCGTAGTGAATGTAGCGCCAATGCTCGGTACTGAGTCCGTAACTGCCCGGCTTGGACAGGTAGGTGATCGAGACGTGCGGCCAATCGGCTCGCGGTTGTCGGAGTAATGGAACGAGGCTCGGACCATCGTTGTCGGCCTTGTGCGGCAAGCCAGCCAGTTCGGTCAATGTTGGGAACAGACTCAGAAGGTTGACGGGCTTGGCGCAGGTGGTCCCCGCCTGCGTTCCTTGAGGCAAACACGGGATCCCGGCCGGAACCCGGACGATCAAGGGAATGCGCGTGCATACGCGCCAGGCCGTGAACTTCTGCCAATGCTGTTTTTCGCCCAGATGCCATCCGTGATCGCTCCACAGAACCACGATAGTGTTGCTACGATTGGGACCGTTTTCGAGCACGTCCATGACGCGACCGACCATGGCGTCGGCGAAGGCTATCGATGCCAGGTAGCCTTGAATGGCCTGCTTCCATTGTTTGTGTGCGCGTATGTGTGCAAAGTAGCGATTGGGTCCAAGTTTCCGACCTGCCGATGGCAGATCCTCCAGATCGTCTGCCCGGTAGCCGGGAGGCAGTTGAATGTCTTCTATCGGAAAAAGATCAAAGTACTTTTTGGGAACGAACCATGGCTCGTGGGGGCGATAGATACCACACGCCAGGAAGAACGGTTTGTCGTGTTTCTTTCGAAGTTGCTCGCCGACCCATTTCGAGACAAGCCAGTCACCGCCAAATTCCTCGTCAGTCGCATTGAGCGGGCCCCAATCCGTTTCCACGTACTGCCAGGGTCCGCCGCGAGGCAAACTGACCGGCCGCTTCTCCGGATACAGCGTGCGGGGAAAGGGATCCTCTGTTTCTTTCGCCGGATAGTATTCATCCCAGGATTGAGCGTCGATGAAATAGTGCAAGATCTTGCCGGATCCGCCCGCCCAGTATCCGTGATTGACGAAGTACTTGGGCAACAGCACAGCATCCGGCAGGATTTCCCTCATCTTCTGGCTGTTCTCGTAAAGCCCCGATATATGCGGCGAGATGCCGGTCATAATCGCAGTGCGTGAAGGATTACACGAAGGGGCGGCGCAGTGGGCGTTTGTGAACAGCATACCACTGGCAGCAAGGTGATCTATATTCGGTGTCCTTACTTGAGGATGCCCCCTGAGACAACCGGCCCAGTCGTTGAGATCATCGACGGAGATGAAGAGTATGTTGGGACGTCGTGTAGTGACAGTTAAAGCCTTCAGTGGAACCGTTGACAAGAGAAGAAGCACCATCCACATAATTTTGCTGTATTTCCAAGAGTCGTTCATTGTTTCTCCATATATATGTTGAGTTGCCGTTTTTCTGCAGTATATGACTTATCGGGCTCCGTGGCAACTCCGCAGCGACAGATAGACAATTACAAATGCAACTCGCCATAAAGACAAGGATCTAATATACATAGGTTTGCCTTCTGCTTTCACCACAATTCTTCGCCTCCTCTCGGATCTGTAGCTCGGCCTTGGCCGAGCGCTTGGGCCGTCAGTCTATCAGGGAATCATCTGGATTTTGTCCGGTCAGTTACCCATGCGGGCGATCCATCTCAATACTGATTCCCAACATGCAGACTCACTGAAGTTCTTGTTTAACAGCCATCGAAAACGCACCAGCGCCGCCTACAACCGGCACCGTGAGGGTTGTTGCATCCAGGTCAATGGTCAGTTCGGTGCCCGGGCTCGGCCAAAGCGTGAAATCTCTGTCGCTCGAGAAGACCATCAATCCGATCTGCTGGCCCTTCGGAATGATCTGATCATCGGGCTGCAGATCGAAGGTCATCTCGTAGAACCGTTCCGGTACGAGTGGTTCACTTTCGCTAAGAGAGTGGTAGTTTTGCGGATCGGCCCAACCGCGAGTAATAATGTTGTCGGTGATCTTAGATTTCCTGTCCTCAGTCCAGGGCAAAGAGACCAGCCAGATTGACAAATTGGCCGCAGGCTTGGTGCTGGAGAGCTTGATTGTCACACTGGCAGTGCCGGACAAATGAACCGGTTCGGTCAGCTTCGGAGTGAGATATATCAAACGATGATTTGTCCATTCCGCCTTCGCCAAAGCAGCCCCGCTGAAAGAAAAATTATCGATCAATGTTTCTGTGCCTTGCTTTGAGGATCTCGTTGTAACCAGTTGGCCCCGCTCGGGGGCACTTGCGATGAGGTAGAATACGACCGGCTCAGCCGCTGGATTTGGGTAGTCTTCGTAAGAAGTTGGCTCGGTTCTCTCGGCGTTCTCCCGAACGATCCATGATCGCGACCCATTTTCGACACCATTCTTGACACCGTGGAGATAACGAGCGAACCACCGATTCATCATCTTCTTTGGTGGTCCGCCACCATGACCTCCCTGATGGTAGTATACGTGCGTAGTCACGCCCTTTGCTTTCAGCGCCTGGTAAATTCGGTTGCTGTGCTCGGGAACTACGTTCCAATCGTTGAAGGCATGAGACATTAGAACGGCCGCTTTCAACGGCGCCAGGTCGTGCAGGTAATCACGCTTCGCCCAAAAAGCGTTGTAGTCTCCGGTTATGCGGTCGAATCCACGGGCCATTTCCTGCTCCCGCATGTGATCGTCACAGTAATCACAGCGATGTGGGTTGCTATGGACGTAGTCATACAGGTAGTCGACATCCTCTCCCAGGAAGCCAAACGGGTGTCGGATAAGACCATTTGAGCGGTAGTAGTGATACGGCGATGTGTTGGGCGCGATAGGGATGATAACCTCGAGGCCGTCAACTCCTGTTGTCGCTGCGGCCAGCGCCAAAGTGCCGGGGTGCGACATACCCGTCATACCCACCTTTCCCGTGGACCAGTAAGCAACCACGGGGTCGTTCCCATCCGGCGAGGTGTATCCGGGTGCGCGACCGTTGAGCCAGTCGATCACCGCCTTTGGAGCCAGCGACTCGTTGTCGTCACCGATGGTGGGACATCCCTGGGAAAACCCTGTTCCCGGCGACGACGAGTGAACCACTGCGTAACCGTGCGGCACCCACTCGTTCACATGTGATTTGGAGATGATCGGGCGTGTCCCTTTGCGTTCGATTGGGGGAACACGCTTGCGTTTTGGGGGCTTGGCTCCCAGTTCGTGCCGGACATCCCAGAAGAACTCCCGTCCTTCAGAGCCCGTGCCGCCAAAGTACGGACTTG
Organism: Phycisphaerales bacterium; assembly: GCA_003533825.1. Lineage (GTDB taxonomy): Bacteria > Planctomycetota > Phycisphaerae > Sedimentisphaerales > Anaerobacaceae > JAFGPJ01. The sequence goes on along the minus strand of DQCG01000616.1, from coordinate 956 downwards.
AAATGTATATCACTGGGAGCTTGAGCCCCGGGCTCTCGGTCTGCCTCGGCCGCGTAACGTCCACATGCATGCGATCCGGCTTGGTGTCTCCGTCGCTATCGAACTCAGTTTCAACCCAGAGGTCGTGACGGATCCAAAGGTCAGGATCTTTGAATTCAGGAACGACTTGTGTTTGACCGTCGACGACGATAGGAACTGTCAGTTCGCCAGGCTGCGATTCTGCGCCGTTGCATACCGGCAACAGTGCCAGAGCAGTTAATAAGAAATGCACAGATTGGCAGTACCGAATATTGTCGAACATTTGAGTAACCCCTATGCCTAAATCATCATTATCTTTGGCTTTTCGGACTCATCCGGGCACCACGCACCCAAATATGTGGCTCTTCATATTTCCATCACGACATGATATACTGATCATATCGGAGAATCAGTGAAATACAGAATACCATGCCCTTACAGTATTAGTCAAAGGTAATAACGAGTAGTAAGAACCTTCAAATCTCAACAAGGAATCTTGGTTCGTGACATCGCAAAAAGTGGCGAGTAGAACTACCTCAAACAGAAGCTGTGGACGAGTGACATAATATCCTCAAAATGGCCCAATTTTTACTCGCAAAATCCGTCGAGTAGACGTAATATAGCTCCTTCACTTAGGCATGCTTCGTATTCTCTGTTTCTCCTCTCTTTCGATTGAGGAGTGCCACAATATTCTGCCATATGATAGAGCTTCAACGCCCCTCACAGAACCGTACGTGAAGATTTCCCTCATACGGCTCTTCAGCAAAACTCACTCAACAGGTGACAATGTATAAAGGTTGTGCACTATTCTCGGCTTCGGCAGTGGATAATGCTCTCGGTATCGACGAAAGCCCTCCCAATTGAACGATTTGCACTGGCAACGTTTATTCAGCCAATACAAGGTCATACGCTCCACTAAATCAAAATTTAATCCACCG
>DQCG01000615.1:6557-16484 GCA_003533825.1 Phycisphaerales bacterium | reverse complement strand
GAAATCCGAAACAAGTTGAAAAAACAAACCCAATGATAAAATGGGCAAAATAACGTTAACTCAGTAATAGTAAGGAATTATGGGTGTTATTTTGTTTTTTGGCGATTTTAGGCGCCGAAAAACAAAGCCAATTCAAAGCCAAACTTCGGGCTTTGGCCGGAAATCCTAAAAAGGTGGGTGGGGAGAAATTGCCCAGTTTGTCGTTTATTGACAACGTCTTTGTTACCGTCTTTTTCATTGATTTTTGTCAAGAAAAACGTATAATCATGATAGGTGGATATCATTTAATCACTTAATTATGGAAAGCTGGAGCGTAGACGTGCACAAACTACGAGGATTCACATTGATAGAACTACTGGTGGTAATCGCGATTATTGCGCTGTTGATGGGCATTTTGATGCCGGCACTGCAACGGGTCAGGAAACAGGCAAGGACCGTTTACTGCCTGAGCAGCCTCAAGCAGATAGGCATTGCCATGACCGCATACGCCCTCGATAATGAGGATTACATCCCGCGGGCATTAGACCATGAGGTCAAATGGATACTGGTATTCATTCCGTATTTAGGCAACGAATATAAACACGTCCAGAATTATCAGGAAGTCGACGTTTACCAGTGCCCATCCTTTCCTCGCAACGGGCAAGGCCAGTACGGCAACAGTAACGCCGAGCAGACCGTGGATTATGTCGTGAACGCCTGGGATATGGATAATCCGGACTTAACGGGAAGCAATGAGGGCAACCAGCAAGGTAAGCCGAGCAAGCTCACCGAGATAAAGTCACCGGCCCTGCGGATTTATATGGCCGACAACGAAGCGGGTGAGTGGCGGCCGGTAATTCGGAACAAATACGAGCTGGATATCTTCTCCAAGTTCAACATTCTGGACGTCTGGTCGAGAACGCAATTGCCCGCTTCGGACGGAACTACAGGGGTCGGTAACCTGCACCGACGGGTCGCCCGTTCACGCCATCGCGGTGACGGCTGCAACAATCTTTTCTTCGACGGCCACGCCGACTGGCTGCATCAAGATAAAAACACATCCCGATACTGGTGTGGCGAAGAATTGCCCTGATCTACTTTAGACGAATGTTTAATGTCACGGGCAGGCCTTTGTCCGGGGCAATTAGAAAATTCCGGGCGATATATGACAATTCGATTTGTGCCGGTGCATCTTCGGGTTTGGCTCCTATTCCGGTCCTCAGGATTGTCGTCGCATTCGCCGCCAGTGTCAGTTGTCTCGGACCCAGCGTTCCGGCTCTTTCCAGATCTATATCGATGTCCGAGCTATTTTTAATCTCGACCCAGATTGAATCTCTGTATTTATTGTAGGGCCTGCCGATTTCAACGGACTCTTTGAAAATTGCATTAAGAAACTTTTTCCTGCCGATAAGCTGGTCTTTGAACCAGACAGTAGTCCTTCCTTTAACGAGGGCTTCCTTTACGGCTTCCGTAGTTTGTTCACGGGCAAACACCAGCGTCATCGACCTGTGGTTGCCGGGAGATGTTTCGAGCAGGGTTGCCGGTTGATGGATGTCGGAGTTTGACATCATGGTCAGATTCTTTTCGAGGCACCACTCATGGGCTTCGGGATAATATGAGCCGCCGTTGACGACTTCGATCCCGTGCATCCATTTATTCTCATAAAGTGTGGTGTGAGTATCGAACCATCCCTTGTGTTCGGGTTTCCAGCCGGGATGGTTCCAGAATACAAATGCATTCTGTTTGTCGGCCGCCTTCATGACATCGAAAAGATCTTCGGTATCCAAAGAGTTTACATCCCGGAGGAAGATAGCATTGAAATGCCCGGGCGGCGTTTCGCGGGTTATTTCTGTGCCCTTAATCAACAAGATGTTTTTCTCTCTCGCCCGCGAGAGGGCAACGTAGTAGGGACGGTTATGGTTGGTTGGAATATCTTTCTTATGGGGCTGGTACTCGATATGATCGGTTATCGAAATTACATCCAGCCCTTCCCTCCAGGCTTCGTCGACTCGTACGGAAGGCCACACTAAACCGTCAGAAAAAACTGTGTGCATATGGAGGTCGCACTTTAGTGTTTTGTAACCCAGGATATCGGGGAAATTGATTTCGCGCCTGCTCTGGCCGAGGGCAAAAGCGGCAAAAAACAGGTTAACAAGAAGGATAGACAATATGATTCTCTGCCTGGTTTTCATTTTAATATTCCTTTCTTCTACAAAAATCTCAATCTTTCGCCTGAACACGGGATCAGGAATTTTAGTTTGGATATGATAGCACGCACACCGGCCAATATCAAGCATCCAGCGAGGAAATAGTTCGTGAATTCATCACGGCAAGGTTAAACGCCGCCGGAACTATTTTGTGTCTCCCACAAGGGGGCGAATGTCATCTATCCGGAAATGCACGAGGTACTTATTCGAATCATCGTAAGAAGCACAAATCTCCGGCTGTTTCTTTCTGAACATCTCCACTACGGACGTGTTGGTTTCCTCCCGGGTTTTGGTCAGATACAACCTTTTACCGGTGTATCCTTCGCCCTTTTCAATAAAAATGTATGCAGCCTGCGGATTGGATTTTAGGTTTTGGTGTGTAAGGCGCTCGCGCATCACAAAAGCGATTGTCTTTTCGTCGATTACATGCGGCTTGGCGTAAATGGCAAGATCAACCATTCCATCCGAGTCGGCTGTAGCCAGGATGCCAAGACCTCGCACATTTTCAAAATAATCGGACAAATTCATCCTTGTTCGCTCCATAAAATTATCCGGCCTTCTTAAATGAAATTCTCATGGTCCGAGTTTGCCTGTAAGATACTTCAATTTGAATATACCTGCAAGAGTCTGGCCGGAATTATTATTGCAGAATGGCAGAGCCTTGTTTACATGACAATATACAGCTTATTTTCGGAACTCGTCTTATCATATAATCCGGTAGGCGAGACGGGCTTTTCCACTTCTCTATGAAATATGTCAAATCCGGCACGTTCGAGTAATATTTCTCTTGACCTGAGTATGGCAATATGGTAGAATACTATGAGTCGATAAGTGGGGGACAGACACGGGGGAATCATCCATATTGTTCTTGCTGCTGACGATGTAAAGGCTTGTCCCGGAATATTAACATTTAGATGTTGATTGAAATTAATTGTTTGGGAGGGTGATAAAAATGAAAAAGCTGGTAACAACTTGCATTTTAGTGGGACTCATGTCGACGGGAGTCGTAAACGCCGCCGTAACATTGACGTTCGACGAATTGCCGAAGCAGCCTGTTCATGGTTTGAACTATAACGGAGTTACTTTCGGATTCACTGTTGGCGGTAATCCCTCGACCGATGCCGTCTATAACGATATCGGGCCGGGATTGATTACTTATCTGCAGGATTCATCGCTGGAGGGTAACGCGGCAGGCACACTTACTCTCGATTTCGATATGCCCACCGATCAGCTTGCCTTTGGCGTCGCACTAAACACTTTCAACGTCGCGAAACCGGGCTATGTAGTTCAGCTTTTCAACAAATCGCTTGTGTCACTCGGCATTTACTCAAAAGATACGAATCCTCTGATGATCTGGTCGGAAGGTCTGTTCAACTACAGCGGCACACCGGTCAGCCGGGCTGTCATCGGTTTCAACAACCAGCTCGCCAACCGGTTTGCATTTGATAACCTGAAGTTTAATCAAGTCCCGGCGCCCGGCGCTGTTTTACTGGGCAGTCTCGGATTGGGTCTTGTCAACTGGCTGCGTCGCCGCAGAACGCTGTAAAGCATATACCAGTCGAAGATTAAATAAGGCTGTGAGTTTCGTACTTGCAGTTCTTTCAGGCCCCTACCCGTTCTACCAGAGTTCTTTTGGTAGCATGGGCAGGGGTTTTTTTGCACTTTCAACAATAACGAGTTCCATTCCCACGCATTCTGCCGCTTATGCGAAGTATCTCCAGAAAACATATCCTTGCCGCTTCTACTCGATCGACGTATAATTCTGCTATCGGGATCTTCCCGCTTTAAAGCAAAGCGGGAAACTGACATAAATACAAATTTCAGAAAGGAGTAACTAAGATGAGGACAGTTTTTGTATGTATTACCATTTGCCTGCTCGCGATTTCGGCCGGGTGTGCGACTCAGCAAGCGGCGAAAGAGGGCGAGAAGAGACAATACGTAGAGACCGACACCGGCCGGTGGCTTATTCATGATATGAATCGGCCTGCGCCGGACGTGATTGAGCCGGGCACCGGGAGCACGCAGAGTGAACCGGGCAAAGCTCCATCCGACGCGACTGTGTTATTCGACGGAACCAACCTTTCGCAATGGACCGACACCAAGGGCAATCCCACGAAATGGGTTATGGGGGACGGCTATATGGAGTGCGTTAAAGGCTCCGGCTACATACAAAGCAAGCGCCAGTTCGGTTCGTGCCAGTTACACGTCGAGTTCGCAACACCCTCAAGGGTCAGGGATTCCGGCCAGGGACGAGGCAACAGTGGTGTCTTCCTGATGGGACAATATGAAGTACAGGTTCTTGATTCCTACGAAAACAGGACTTATGCGGACGGCCAGTGTGCCTCGCTCTACGGCAGGGAGGTTCCTGAGGTCAACGCCTGTAGAAAACCGGGCGAGTGGCAATCGTACGATATAATTTTCCACAGGCCGACTTTCAAAGGTGACAAAATAGTCAGGAAGCCGACATTCATTGTATTTCATAACGGCGTGCTCGTCCATGACTACCTCGAGCTGCAGGGCGGTACCGGCTGGAAAGGTCCGCACGCGATTTCCGACTTTGTGCCGCACGGCGACAAAGGGCCAATCTCGCTCCAGGATCACGGCAATCCGGTGAGATATCGCAACATCTGGGTCAGGGAGCTTGCCGACTAAAAAAGGACAAACTAATTGATCAATAACCGGGATCTTCCTATTGACAGAAGATCCCGTTTTTGTTTTAAATCAGGTAAAATCATGCCGGCCATAACATGCTTCCCCGGGTCTTAATTCCGAGTAAACGCCTCCCGGGTAAAATGCTGTGTCAATACCTCCTCAAGTCTGCCGTCAAATTCCGCCTCGATTTGCTCAAGACTCTTCAGACCGAAAATCCAGGCGATGGCCACCGGATCGGCCCTGTAATCCGTATGGCCTTCGTAGAATCCGTACCGCATTATGTAATACGGTACCATCTCGCCAGTATAAATGTGTGAAAGCTTCTTTAACATAGCGGCCATTTGATCATTCGCAAGATCAGGATATTTCTTGAGCAGGAACGCCTTATCGTCCTGATTAGGCTCTCTCCATATCTCGATTTGAAACTTCCCCAGAATTTCATCATCGAACAAAGATTCCTGCCAACCCTTCGAGCCTCCACCCTTTAAGAATACCTTTTGCCCGTTATACAAAATGTATTCGAAGTGCTCCCAGAACCTGCCCAGTCTGTTCAATTCGACGTCCCTGACTATCATATTCCAGATATGAAACAGCGGCCTGGCCGTTTGCGGATGCCGCAGGCCCAATTTCATCACCAGGTAATTGTCACCCCTCAGGATAGAGATAATATCTTCATCGTCACTCATAAACCCGGCGCCGGACGATCTACCCGGCCGGCCCAGCTCGGCGATTTCCACAATGGACCGGCCCGTTATCATTTTTGTGCGGCTCAGTTCGGCATCCGAGTGAAGCCCCGTTCGGGCCAGCGTGGGAAAATCGTCGGCGTCAACCTCAAGCTGCCGGCCTTTGCCCCATTGATTCTGTTTGTAATTCAAAGGCTTGCCGTTCTCAACTGTCACCGGGACAAGCACATATTTTCCTTCTTTCGTAAAAGCCGTTACGACTTCTACTGCGCCCAACGTTGTGTACGGCGAAGGAATATCCGGTTTGGCATCGAGCGTCGCCGGATAGCAGGGATACACGTTCTGACCGCAATAAATCTTCTCGGGAGGTATTTTTCTTGAAGTCATGCCCCGGCTCGGCTCTTCTTTGATAACTCTATTCGATTTAATTTGGTCCAGGATCCAGCCCGCCCCCTCTCGAATATAATCGCTTTTATCGTTTAGAGCGTCGCCGAGCGGCTCGGTGACTTTTCCCGAGTCGAACTTTGTCAAAGCCACGGCAGCTTCATCGCGAACCATCCAATCGGCATCCGCTAAAGCTTCGATTAACGGTTTGATTGCTTTGTCCGATTTTATTCTTCCCAGCACACAGGCCGTCTGCCAGCGGACAGAGCTGTTCTTGTCTTTTAACGCTGCGATGAGCCGATCATCTATTGCCTCTCCAATTTGCAGCAGAGCTTCGCGCACATTGAGCCGGACCAACCAGTGCTCATCTTTCAAAGCATTGATGAGATCGTCGCCGGCATTTTCGCTTTTGACCTGGCCAAGTGACCGGGCGGCCGCGGCGCGAACGTATTTGTCCTCGTCACTGAGTATCCGAACCAGGGTATCCGTCCCTTCCTTTTTACCCAGTATACCAAGAGCCTGGGCACACTTCCACCGGACAAACTGGTTTTTATCTCTCGAAACCCGGGAAAGTACCTCGGCGGCTTCTTTTGGTTTAATTTCCGCCACGGCCAGGACAGCCGAGCCGCGAACATACTGATTCAATCCGGCATCTTCGACCGACTTAACCACCGCTTCAACCGCTCGCTGCGACCCGATCTTCGCCAAAGTATTCACGGCTCTTGCGTGAACAATCCAGGTTTTAACGCTTCTGTCTCGCAGCGTCAGAATCAAGGATTCGACAGCGGGCTCTCCGATTTTCGCAAGAGCATCGACAGCGTTCTGCCAGTCCCTCTCCCCAAGTTTGCCGATCAACTCATCAACTTTTTGTCTTTCACCGGCACCCGCAGCAAAGCCGCCGATAATAAATACGGAAACAACCACCGACCAAATAGAAAAACGTTGTACTGCCGTCATTAAGGACGCTCCTTTCACTCAGCTCGTTCCGGGCCCGCTGCGGACCCAACCTCACCTTCACGATATCATATAGGACGCCTGAACATTCCAAACGGTTGACACACAATAAACTTCTTGTTCCGATATTATACTTGCTCCTGAGCAGGATTTTAGAAGCTATACAACGCTTTCGCCTCTTTTGAGCTTTTATCCCCGCTTCGATCGGAATATACGTAGAAATACGTATTTTTCGGGGGAAAAGCTGATTAAATTATATCGTAATTACTATTAGCCGATATGAAATTTAGAGCATTAAGTGCGCGATATATTCATCGGCGGGCTATATCGCCGGAATGGCGGTTAAATATGAATCATATCGGACACATGGATCTTTATGAATGTCGTCGATAAAAAGTCGATATAAAAATAATAGGCTTTCAAAAAAACAGGAGAGAACAATGGCGGAAAACATGGTCAGAACACTTCCCAGTGAATTGGCCGAAAGCCAGATGAGAAACACTCACTCCACTTCTCCGAGAGCTGCCTCGCGGACCTGGCTGAAAGCCGGGGATATAATGAGCAAAGATGTCGCCGCTATCAGTCCGCAAAGCACTGTAGTTTCGGCCGTAAGGATAATGTCGAGTAACAACATATCATGTCTTATTGTTACACACAATGGGCATTTATCAGGAATTGTTACAGAAACTGACATCCTGAAAAGAGCCGTCGCCGGCGGAAATGATTTACGTAAGTTGATAGTCAAGCAGATTATGTCGTCCCCTGTCCGAAGTATTTCTCGCGATCTTTCGGTCATGGAAACCAGCAAAATCATGGAGGCCGAGAACATCAGGCGACTCGTGGTAATGGAGCATGAACGCTTCGTTGGTATCATAACACAAACCGACATGGTTCAGGTTCTGGCATCTTACTCCATCTCGCAGGAAGTGTCGGAAATTATGACGAGTAATGTGGCCGTGATAACCAGTTCCGCGACCGTAAAAGAGGCGGCCGAGCTAATGGCTTCTAAAAACATATCCTGTCTTGTAGCTATGGAAAAGGACGATGTCGTGGGGATATTTACGGAACGAGACCTTCTTAGAAGGGTTGTTGCGTTGAAACGCAATCCGGCTCAGACCAGGTTGAAAAAGGTGATGTCTTCTCCGGTCGTGAGCGTATCTCCCGATTGCTCGGTTCTAAGCGCCCGTAAATTGNNGGAGTGATAACTCAAACGGATATCCTGAAGGCCATCAAGACCAGGCTGCAGGAAGAGGAAGAGAACTACTTCAGGCTTATGGACGAATCCAGCAATTGTATCTATACTTTCGATCTGGATCTTAACACAACCTATGTTAATCCTGCATTCACGAAATTGCTGGATTTGACCGATCCGGACGAGCTGATAAACAAGCCGTTTTTACCGGAGCGGTTTTGGGATGATCCTCGCGAGCGAGAACAACTTGTGGACCGGTTAAAGAACTCAAGCGTGGTAGTCAAGAAGCTGAATTTGAAAACCGCCAACGGCCGGGGACTGTTTATGACCCTGTTTTCGACTCGAACCAAGAACATTAAAGGCGAGATTAGCGGATGTCAGGGCGTTCTTTACGATGTCACTGCACAAAAGGAGCTGGCAAGCCTCAGGGAAGTGCAGCAGCAATTGCACAGCAACGAGGGTCTGTTGAGACAAGTTCTCGAATCCACCACTGACGGGATTCTGGTGATCGACGAAAAAGGCCGGGTGAGCTACATGAACAAGCGATTTGCACAGCTTTGGGATGTTCCCGAAGAGCTGGTTCAGCAGACGGATGACGAGAGATTGCTCGAACATATCGGCTCAAAGCTAAAGAATCCGCCGGCGTTTCTTGAGAAGCTGTAGGCTCCGGATCCTATCCATCAGCAGAGTGTCGACGTCCTGCACCTGAAGAAAGGCAAGGTCCTGGAAATACATTCCCTGCCGTTAATTCGAGGAGGAACTGGCACTGTACAGATTTTGAGCTTCCGGGACATCACCGGGCAAAAGCAGTTGCAGCCTGAAAGATTCAAAATACCCGTGATTCTAATCTCAGGCCTTAACGGGTTTTGGCTTCGATGAATTTTACGATGTTGTAGACGACCGAATTGTGTGGGACGGGTAACTCGAAATTTGCGGCTAATCTGATGACGGCTCCGTTCAGGGCGTCGATTTCGGTTGGTTTTTTCGCGGCTATGTCCTGCAGAGTCGACGATTTGTGCTCGGCCGTATCGGGCACGAGTTTGCCATAGAAGACCTCAAGAAAATCCTTCGCCGATTCCCAGTGGGTTTCGTAGCCGGCCTTTGTCATTACGGCAAAGACTTCCCCGGCAATGCCGTCCATAATCGCTCGCGTGGATTCTTGTTCGACCAATTTCCCGTAGGGGACATCGAGAATGGCGCCGAGCGGGTTCAGGGCACAATTATAGAGCATTTTGGCCCAGATATCTTTGCCGATCCGGTGAGTTGTTTCGCAGGGGATGCCTCCTTTATTTATCGCTTCAACCAAATCCCGAACGGCCGGCAAACCGGCGTCGAAAAGACTGCCGATATGAATCGAATCGGCGTGGACCGTGATTTCCACCTCATTTGGTTTGTGTCGCTGGAATCCCGTAATGACACGTGCCGTGTAGACAGTTTGCCTGTCGAAAAAGCATGTGAACGCCTCTGCATTGCCCCATCCGTTCTGGAACAGCACTATTTTCGTTTTCTCACTGAATATGGATTTATGTTCGCAGAGGTCTTTTGCAGCTTCGAATGAATCGAAAGATTTAGTGCATACAAGTACGTAGTCAAAGGCTTGTTCGTCGAGCTCATCCAGCGCTGCGTAGCTGCCGAATTCCGAAGGCCCGGCGTGATATTCCCCGAAAATCCCGGTTCGGACAAGGCCGGCTTTCCGCAGATACTTAACCGTGTTTTCCCGTGCGATAATATCGAGACGTAAGCCGGATTTCAGCAGGCAGCTTGCCAGCCCGAGTCCTACCGCGCCGCCGCCATATATTAATGCTCTCATGTTCGCAGCCGTCCTTAAAGTGAATCCGAATCTTCATAAACCTGGAGACTGTAGTAGCTTTACAGA
>DQCG01000615.1:0-6538 GCA_003533825.1 Phycisphaerales bacterium | reverse complement strand
TGTAATCTTGCTATAGTCTCTAAACCTGCGAACATTATAGCCGACCGCCACGGCTATTGCTATTGCGTTTGCTCCAAATCGCCGTTGTTAGGTTTTTCCGTGCTGGATGGGGAGCTCATCGGCATCGATTTCAAATGGAAATATGCGTAAAAACGCTCGCGGAAAAAGGGCGTAACAAATGCCAGAATCATGAACGGCAGATTTAGCAAGTATATACAAATCGCGAAGATAAGCCCCACAAGCAGCACCCCAGGTATCTGTCGGATGAGTTCTTTCGCCGGATCGGAAGGCCCCTCGGAAATCAGGAAAAATGTAATCATACCCACCAGTGAAATGACCATCGTCCACAATGCCAGCCAAAGCATGAATCGCCACGGGCCGTACCGTTTCCGGCAGCGCCAGCCGGCCAAAACGAAGACGAGCAGCATAGTAACAATCCCCAGAGCCTGGATTACAAAAATCTGGAAAGCCGCTTGAGATGACCATGCCTGATACGACACTACCGCAACGACGGTAACTGCGACCAGCACAACCAGCGCCAGCAGGAAGCTGACAAAGCGGTTCCGGTTGCCAAGTTTATATGCCAGCAGCCACAGCACGGCTATACCTAACACAAGAGCATCGATCAGCACCCTAAAGACCTCCAGTACATCGGATGGAGCTCCAAGGATTGGTTGGAACCGCGACCACAACAAACGCACAAGAAAAATCGGGACGAAAATTAGCAAAACACGGGGATCGCGATTATCCCTGACCAGCAGTATCGCAAGCGCCAGAATAATCCATAATCCCAGGGCAGACATGCTGTAGTACCACTTCCATGAGTAAACAGTCGCCGTGCCTTCTTTGATACCCATACTGCTGATATCCTCGGAAGAATCGATAGCCGGGACAATCCGCAACTGTCCCCAGACGCCCGGAGGTACTCGCCACGAGTACGAGCATGTGCCGCCTCAGCCAAACTGGAACTTGTCAGAGGCGATTTCTTTATCTCCCTTATAGATTGTGAAAGCGGGTCGATGCACCCTTTCGAATCGATACCCTTCTCCGGCGGCTCCAACTAACCGATAGTCCATCGTCAGTAATTGACCCTTTCGCTGCACTATGATGCGTTGTTCGAGCGGCCCGCCGGCTTTGAGGAAGGCCGGCTCGTCGGGACCCACCTGTATCGGCCCCAGCGGCGTGCCGCCCCTGGAAGGGAAGTGTACCAATCCACTTTTCAGCAGCAGTTGCGAGATCTTGTACGTGCCGGGCTCCAGCATAATGCTCTTGCCGGGCTCTTCAAAAGTCTGCTTTTCGTTGCCGCTTTGCAAAACCAGCAACCTGATGTCCTCGCCTTCGAGTTTCAACTCATACTTTATGGGCTGTTCGGATTGCGAAGCCGCCTGGCTGTCGAGAGCAACACTACTTGTCATGATCACGGAGCAGAGAACATTCCACGCAACAAATCCACTCAAACGCCGCTTCTTTTCCATATTGACATTCTCGCCAATCAAATTGTCACTGCATATTCAATATTTCGGCAGTTCATGTTAAACAGGACTTTCCAAAAGGTCAAGCTTTCTCGTTCTGCGTGCTGCGTTCTGAGTCGCGGAACGCTGAACGAAAAAGTTGCATTTCAGAATTCATCTGGTATCTTGAGTATCCATGGTACTTAGAGAACAGTCCGGCACGTTGATATAGAAAATAACAGGTGAAATATGATTAATAAACTCATTGGTTTAGCCGTCTGCCTGGCGATTGTTGCCGGCAATGTGCAGGCCCAGCCGGTTGGCCTGGAATTCTATTATAATCTATCGTCGCTGGCTTATATTTATCCTAATGCCGAGTCATATTACCTCTCAAGCTACGACCGGTCCGGCGGCAATGACGACGGATTTCGGGGAACTTACTCTCAGCTCTACATTGATGACAAAGGCGAGCACGTTATCTTCGAGGAAGATGGCCCCGGCTGTGTTTATAACCTCTGGTTCACCGGCAGCGGGCGCAATTTACACTGGGGCAAGCTCAGGTTCTATTTCGACAATGAAAAGACGCCGCGTATCGAGTACGAGGCAAGGGAATTCTTCAGCGGCCTACACCGGCCTTTTGTTTACCCCTTGGTGACACATTCCTTCATATCCAGCGGAGGCTTTAGCTGCTCGATGCCGATACCTTTCGCCGGGCATTTGAAAATCACGACCGAAAAAGCAGCCGGTTTCTACAATACCTATTATCAACTCTACAAAGGTATTCCACTAACATCATGGACAAACAAACAGGATAATTCAAAACTTATCGACATCTTCCAAAGTTGCGGCAGCGATCCAAAGCGCACATCTGAAAATATCCGGGTGGCTCGCAAAATAGTACCGCTTGCTGTTGCGAGCCGCGGAACCATGCCGGAAGTGGAGCTTTTGTCACTGAGTAACGGCGGGACTGTTCAGCATATTAAAATCAATCCTCTCTACAGGCCGGATGCTTATTCTTTGAACCATGTCTATCTTCGGATTTTCTACGACAATCAGGACGAGCCGGGCGCGGATGTGCCTATCGGGCCGTTTTTCGGATCCGGACTCGGCCAGGCGGATGTCAGAAGTCTTTTTGTGGGTATGTCCAATTCCGGGGCCTACTACTGCTATCTGCCGATGCCGTTCAAGAACGGCATACGCATAACCATTCAAAACAGAAGTTACGAATCCGGCGGAGAATTCTTTTGCGAAGTCGGCTACACCAATCAATTCCCGGCAGAGCAGAAAGATACGGCTATCGGATATTTTGGCGCCAAATATAACAACGCATGGCCAATCACCGAGCCGAAAGATTATATCCTGTTCGACTATAAAGGTGCCGGGGCGGTCGTCGGCCAGGTCATGACGGTAGAGCCGGTCAAACCCGACCGCAAGCGATGGTGGGAAGGTGATATGAGAATTTACATCGACGGCCAGGAAAAACCACGCTTCCACGGCACAGGCCATGAAGATGAATACCAGGGCGGCTGGTCCACTTTCTGGCTGACGAATCCCTATTCCCTGCCGCTGTTCGGTCAGCCGAAGACAAAGGACCTGATTGATGTTTTTGGCCAGGTAAACGGCTCAACCACCACATATAGATTCTGGCCGGGAAAGATTCACTTCAAGAAATCGATAACCATTTCAACCGAGCACGGCAATCATAACGACACACCGGCGAATTATTCTTCGCTCGTATATTATTACTATATTCCCGATTAGTGTTATGCGTTGATGAGTAATAACATCGCAAATATCAAGATTGACATTCCCTGTGCCGGTTGGTTTAATTTGCTTCTATGTTTAAGAATATTGCAATAATCGGCGATGGCGGAATGGGCACCGTTTTGGGTATGCTGCTTTGTGAGAAGGGCATAGCGGCGAGGATTTGGGGTTATGACCGCCGGCAATTGGAAGAGATAGCAAAAAATCGCGAGAACAGGAAATTTCTGCCCGGCTACAAGCTGCCCAAAGAGCTCGAATTCGAGCATGATGATAAGCGTATCATGTCCGGAGCCGACCTGATTGTTTCCGCCGTGCCGTGCCAGTTTATCAGGCCCGTCTGGACGAGACTGAAGGGTTATGTCCCGCAGGAGGTTCCCATTGTCTCTGTCGCCAAGGGCATTGAAAATGATACGCTGCTGCGTCCAACCGAGATATTGGCGGAGATTCTTCGTTCAGATTTCCGCGTTCAGATTTCCGCGACTCAGAGCTCGGCGCGCAGTACGCAGACCGCGGAACGATCCGAGCGACTGGCGGTCCTCAGCGGACCTACCATCGCCGATGAATTAGCCAGGAAACTTCCGGCTACGGCCTGTTCGGCGTCACGCGATGAATCGCTGGCCAGAAAAATCCAGCATACCTTTTCAGATAATGTCCCCTGGTTTCGTGTTTATACGAACACGGATATCGTCGGGGTCGAATTAGCCGGCGCCATGAAAAACGTTATCGCCATAGCGGCGGGAATAATAGACGGCGCGGGCGCCGGAGATAACGCCAAAGCGGCACTTCTGACCAGGGGGCTTGCGGAGATCAAACGCCTGGGAATTACGATGGGAGCCAGACCGCAGACTTTCTCGGGCCTGACCGGCTTGGGTGATTTGGTTACGACCTGCATTTCGCCAACGGGAAGAAACCGCTCGTTCGGCGAAAGGATAGGCAAAGGGCAAACAATTGAACAAGCCCAGGGTGCGACCGAATCGGTCGTTGAGGGTATTGCTACCTGTGAATCGGTTATTGCCCTCGCTGAGCGATACGGTGCCGAGATGCCGATTACCCAGGCAGTCTATAAAGTGCTGTTCGAAAACAAACCCGTGCGAACAGCTATCGCGGATTTAATGAAACGCCGGCTCAAGGCTGAGTGATGTCGGGTGGGCATTGCACACCAACTTTTAAAATGGTGTGCTGTGCACACCCTACAAAGTCCCATAAACTTTCCGCTTACCGCGCCTATTGGCGGCAGCTTCTGCGATCTAAAACTATCGCGCTTAATCGTATTCACTCTTTAACGAAAAATTTCCCTATTAAGAAGTTTTTGTTTTTGGAAAACTTCAAAATCATCCATGTCGTTGATAAGCCCCAAAACCGCTTCTATAAATTTGAATCGCAGATTTTATCGGAAGCTGAATCTGTATGCTGCGGCTGTCCGTGAAATGAGCACCTAATATTTTTGCCGGAGTTTGGCTGAATTAGGTTCCGTTTCATATATTTTAGTTGGAACTACGGTTGTTATAAAAACGCATGGGGATTAAGTCATTTAATACGGGTGCAATAAGAATATGTTAGGACTTTTGAAAAACCACATATACTCGATCGGCGTTGACGTCAGGCATGACAGTCTTAAGCTGGCTCAGCTTGGAAGCAATGGACAAAATATAAATGTCATTGCAGGCAACAGGAAACAAAGACCTGATGGCATCGAACCCGGTAGCAGAGATTGGCAAAAATGGGCCATTGAGACTATGCACTTGTTTACGTCATACGGCGACTTTCGGGGCAAGGAGGTTATAGCGGCAATGCCTGAAAGTGATGTGTTTATCGATCATATAAAAATGCCGAAGATAAATGACAGCAAACCCCAGGATGCCGTCTTCTCAAAGATAAAGCAGAAACTCCCGTTCGAGCCTCTTGAAGAGAATACGCTGATGAAATACATCGAGACCGAGCAGGACAATGTTCTGATAATGGCAACCGAACGTACCATTATTGACAGGCACCTGGCAATATACGAAGAGGCCGGTCTGTCGATCAAGTCTATTGGTGTTTGGCCGTTAGCTTTGACAAATTGTTATGTCAAGTTTTTCGGCCGGCGCAAATCCGACCTCGAAGCAATTGTAATGCTCGTCTGTATAGAAGAAAACTGTACTAACGTCGTTATTTGTCGTCATAAGAATCTGCTTTTTGCTCATTCGATATCGATAGGTTACAAGCAGCTTGGCGACGAGCAGGTATTAGCGAGATTAGTGATAGAGCTGACCGGCTGCAGAAGGCAGTTTAGCTTGATGTACCGAAACGCTCAAATAGAGCGTCTGATTTTCCTTTCGGGCCAGGCTGTAGATACCGAATCATGTGCAACCATAGCGAAACAACTCGAAATGCCGGCACAGGTGGGAGATTGTCTGGCGGCAGTGGATATAGCCAAATCCTGCCGCCTGGGTAAAGATATCGAACGTAACAAAGAACATTTGGGTGACCAGATGGACCGAAGAGACCGTCCCGTCAACTGGGCTGTCACCTTCGGACTTAGCTTATCGTAGAAACGGGGCTCCCGAACGCAACGGAGTCTGTTCGGCGGCCTGACAAAAGGAGGTAAACTTAAAAATGGTAAATATAAATTTTGTTCCTGATGATTACGCTCAAAGCAACGAATCCCGCAGAACGAACTTGATATACCTTGTTCTGTTTGCGGTGGTAATGACGGCATTAGGCGGCTCATTTGTGTCCATCAAAATACGTCAGCGTGCCTGCATGACCAGTGAAGAACTGATAAATGCCAGGATGACCGAGATAAAAGAGGCCATAAAACAGTTCGAGGAGCTTCAGACGAAAAAAAGGGAGATGATGAAGACGGCCCTTACTACCGCGGAACTGCTTGAACCGGTGCCGAGAAGTATCTTATTGGCATCGCTGACGAATAATTTGCCTGCGGGTGTATCGCTTTTGGAGGTGAATCTAATTCAGAAGCAGTCGAAGCAGAATTCAACAGCTTCAAGAACCAGTAAATATCAGGCGGCTCAGGCCAAGGCTTCCCAGGCGAACGGCTCGCAACAGCAGAACAGTGCATCTGAGAATCCGGAGAAACTCCTGGTCACACACATAGATATAGGAGGTATGGCCCCAAGCGATCTTGAAGTTGCCAGCTATATAAAACAACTCAGCAATTCGAGCCTGCTGGATAACGTAGCACTCGTGGAATCAAAAGAATACAAATTGGAGGATACCACGTTGAGACAATTCAAATTGAGTGCAATGCTTAGAAAAAATGTCCATCTTACCAAGGAGGACATCGAGGGTATCAAGAGCAAGGCTGAAAATACGATATGGAATTT
>DQCG01000708.1:8321-11403 GCA_003533825.1 Phycisphaerales bacterium | reverse complement strand
AATGCCGCAACGAAAGGCTACTACACTTGGTCCCTGCGGATTGCAGGATTTGTTTTTGCTCTTGTTGTGATAATTCTCCTTCTCGTATAGCGAAGGTTCTGTATAATAAGCCTTTGGTTCCTGCAAAGCAGGCTCTTTTGGCTTCAAGACAAATATGAACAGAGTCACAAAGGCAGAGCAGTACTTATTAGACAAGATACGCCGGGGCAATACACAAGCGTGGTCGGAATTTGTCGACCGCTATAGAGGTCGATTGCTGAGTTTTGCCCAGGCCAAACTCCATCAGTCCGCCGATGCCGAAGACGCCGTCCAGGAAACATTCATCGCTTTTGTAAAGAGCCTGCAAAATTACCGGGGTGAATGTGCCCTCGAAACATATCTCTTCGCGCTGCTTAGACGCAAGATCATCGACACATATCGCAGCCGACAGTCGAAGCACGTCTGCCTGATCCAGGATACGTACGAGTCTCAAAGCGACGATAAGGTGCTGGATCCTTTTGCTGATTTTGCCGGCCCGGCTCAGACCGCGAGTTGGTATGTTAAGGCCGACGAAAAATACGAGCTGCAAAAACACACGCTTACCGATGCCTTGTCCGAGCTGGTCGATGGATTCAAAAGCTCGCTAAACTTCCGCGATCTGCAAATTACGGAACTGTTGTTCTACTGCCATCTTTCCAACAAGGATGTTGCCAAAATCATGGGTCTGAAGGAAAAGGCCATCGCCCTGATCAAGCACCGCAGCCTCAAACAGATTCGCAAACGCATCGAGGCGTCCCGCATCCCGATCGGGCCTTCTTCGGAAGATTTTGAAAATCTCATGACGGATGTCTGGAAACTGCAAAGGTTCAGTTGTCCCAAACGAAGCACTATCGGAGCGTATGTGCTCGGCACTCTCGACAGCGAATGGCACAGATACGTCGATTTCCACGTCAATACGGTCGGTTGCAGGTTCTGCATGGCAAATCTCCAGGACCTCCGGGACCAAAACGTTGAGAAGCAGAGCAAGCGGCTTCAGGCCCGTATTATGGAATCCACGGCCGGCTTTCTGAAAAAACCGCTGTAAGTCCTGTTTAGCGGTTATGTTAATACCATAGGTTTCAGAGTATTTGTGAGCTTGTCATACTATCAGAGCAAAAAATCTTTAAATCAGGCCGGAAAAATTTGCTTGACACCCTTAATTCGCATGTGCTATAATCAAATAATCATCGAACGAAGCGAACACGTTGCTCAGAATTGAAAATTAAACAGCGTTTTTGCAATGGACTTTTTAGCGGTCCAACTCAAGCCGCCAGTTAATATTTAAGGAGATACGCAAGAGCGATGCCTCTTTGCCCATGGACTTGGGGGTATTGCTTCTGTGCTCCTTGCAGACCCTGGTGCGATTCGGTTGGGCACAATGCAGAGGAGGAGTCGGCAAAAATGGGTGTCGCAGAGTGGATATTAATAATAGTCATTATTTGTGGGTTCTGGTACTGCCGTCGAAAACCGGGCTAAGCTTTTCTCTGAATCTATAAGTAACCAGTTTATCGAAAAGGTTTTGTTTTTCGTCAAGCCCTTTTGATTCACATGTTAATTGCAGTATCAATATATCCCGGCTGTTCCGGCCGAACAATCACCATCTCAGCCAGGAAATCACCAAGGTTTTAGGCTTGATTTTCGGCTTATTTCTGCTATTTTAGTTCTTAATTGATTTATGAGGTTTCATAATTTTTTCAGGACATGGGATTTGGTGATATCTTTTCTAAAAAACACAATTGCAGGTTCAAGTCTTGTCGGGCGTAATCCAGCAGAAGGCATTTAGACCGAGTGACTGAGAGATAACAGATTTAATATGACAATGAAACAAAGGATAGCCAACATTAGAAACAATCTTCGCAGAAGCCTTTTATGTAGTAATCTTGTTTTGCTTTTTTTAGGGATTTCTTCGATTCCGGGATCTGCCGGCGGACAAACCAATGTGCCGACAAGCCGTCCCAATCTCAAGAAAGACAGGGCCATACAATACGTGCGCAGTTTTGATTTCGAGTCCCTTCGGTTCGCTATTAACGACCTGATCGAAACTTTTGGGCGGGAGTATCCAAAAGGCGGGCAGTACCTGGAACGTCTGGCCGGTTTGAGAAAGCGGAGTAAAACTGCGCTTGATTCTTTTGACCGGAATAATAATTCTCCAAAAGCCAATCTACTGCCACTCGCAGACGAACTGGAAAAGCTGCGATACGATTCATTACTTTCAAATCCGCTGCTTGATTTTAACAAGCTGCTGCTGCTCAAACGCAAGCGAGGGCAGCTTGGCCTGCCCGTCAATCACAAATGCAACACGGGTATCGAACAAACCGGCTACGATAACGAAATTGCGATTCTCGAACCGATGCGCCCCGATGGAAAGCTGCGAACGCTTTACCGCCCCGCCGCCGGGGAATTTGTCGGCGAAACGGATCTCCATTACGACGCCGAGAAGCTCCTCTTCACAATGCCAAAAGGCCCGGCATGGCAAATCTTCGAGATAGGTACGGACGGCGGCGGCCTGCGGCAGGTTTCTCGCGGCGAGCATCCGGACGTCGATAACTTCGACGCCTGCTATCTGCCCGACGACAGGATCGTATTCGTCTCGACCGCCTCGTATACGGCGGTCCCCTGCTGGCACGGCAAGGAACGCGCCTGCAATATTTACCTGATGGCCGTCTACGGCGGCAACATCCTCTGCGATATAAATTTCGACGACAAGAGCGTGGCAACAGCAAACGTGGGCAGCTACAAGCCTAACATCTGGGGACTGTACGACATGCACGGCAACGCTTGCGAATGGACAAGGACAACATACAGACCATATCCTTACAAAGCTGACGATGGCCGCGAGAGTCTAATTGATTCGGGCAGGAAGGTTGTTCGGGGCGGCTCGTGGTGCGACCGTCCCAAATTATGCCGTTCCTCATTCCGCCTGAGTTACCCGGCATGGCAGCGTGTCCACAACGTCGGATTTCGCGTCGTTTCAGAAATAGCGAATACGAAACAAAAATATACCGCTTCGGCGAGTCTTTTAGAGCATGATGAAACACTCCGCGATTAAGAATTAAGTAGTTAT
>DQCG01000708.1:0-8157 GCA_003533825.1 Phycisphaerales bacterium | reverse complement strand
GCGAAATACTCTATATCGCCGAGGCTACCGCCAAACAGATCGCCGTCTTTGACACGAAAACGGCCAAGGTTACGGCAACAATCAGCGTACCCGCAGAACCGACAGGCCTTGCCCTTGCAGGCGACGGATCGCTCCTCTACGTCACCTGTGGCGGACAGAAAGGATGTGTCGGCGTCATAGATCCCCGCAATGCCAAATTGCTGCGCACGCTACCCGCAGGTCATACTCCTATTGCCCCCGTGCTTAGTCCGGACGGCAGCTTTCTGTACGTCTGCAACCGCTTCGATAACAATATCTCTGTGATAAGCACTAAGGACGATAAGCAGCTTGCAAAGATTCCCGCCCTGCGGGAGCCGGCCGCCGCCGGTATCACACCCGATGGAAGATGGCTCTTTGTGGGCAACATGCTACCTTACGGCTCGGCGAGCGCCGACTCGGTTGCCTGCAACATTTCGGTCATAAACGCCGGGAAGATGGCTTTTGAAATCGACATTGTTCTGCCGAACGGCAGTACGGGACTTCACGGTATTGCCGTCTCCCCGGACGGCCGATTTGTTTTTGCCACGCATATTCTCGCCCGGTATACGGTACCGACAACCCAGCTCGAACGCGGATGGATCAATACGAACGCGGTCAGCATCATAGATGCAAAGCGTAAGAGAATCATAGAAACGGTTCTTCTGGACGATGTGGATTATGGCGCTGCCAATCCGTGGGGCCTTGCATGTACGAGCGACTCAAAATACCTTTGCGTGACTCACGCCGGGACACACGAGCTAAGCATAATAGAAATCGGTGCAATGCTCGACAAAATCAACAGCTATAATAAACGCATAGGCAGGCAGCCTCAGAGCTTTTCCGGCGGCAGTTCATACGACGCAAGCAGTTCCAGCAGTGCAACCGCATCGAACATTCCCAACGAACTGAGTTTCCTATACGGCATCCGACAGCGCATCAAGCTGCCGGGCAAAGGCCTGCGGGCGCTCACCATCATCGGAAACAAAGCTTATGTCGCCGAGTATTTCACTGACAGTATAGCAATCGTGGACATAAACAGCGAATCGAGGTATAAGGCGACCTCCATCGCCCTTGGCCCTAAGACTGAAATGACAACCAGCCGATGGGGCGAGATGCTTTTCAACGATGCCCGGCTTTGTTTCCAGGGCTGGCAGAGCTGTGCCAGTTGTCACCCTTCCGGCGCCAGGGTTGACGCTTTGAACTGGGACCTTCTCAACGACGGCCTTGGAAATCCGAAGAACACCAAGAGTCTGCTGCTCGCGCACGAAACGCCGCCGGCCATGATTACCGGTGTTCGTGAAAACGCCGAGGCCGCAGTGCGAGCTGGAATCACGCACATCCAGTTCGCAGTGCGCCCGGAAGAAGAGGCGGCAGCAATCGACGAGTACCTCAAGAGCCTCAAGCCAGCTCCCAGCCCTCATCTTGTTGACGGCAAGCTCAATGAGTCGGCCGAGCGTGGGCGAAAGATATTTGACAAAGCAGACTGTGCTTCATGCCATACAGGACCGCTTCACACCGACTTGAAAACACACGATGTGGGCACTGGCAAAGACCTCGACAAGGACAGGCGGTTCGACACACCGACCCTCGTCGAAATCTGGCGGACCGCCCCGTACCTGTACGACGGACGAGCCGACACCATTGAAGAAATGCTGACAACATACAATCCCGGCGACAAACACGGAGTGACATCAAACCTGACCGAAGCAGAGATAAAAGATCTGGCCGAGTTCATTCTGTCACAATAGCGCGTTCGAAAAGAATAACAGCATAAGGAGATCGTTAAAATGAGAAAAGGCATTCGTTTTTTAACGCCGGCTGTGCTTTGTATATTGCTGGCTTCCACCGGCTGCTCGGTAAACCGCGGATCGGAAGCTAAAGTTTCTGCCGTGACGATTGTCAGTCCATCAGACGCAACGACTGCCGAATGCTTAGCGGCACAGGAGGTTCGCCGCTATGTGTACCTGCGGACGGGCCAGTTGCTGCCTATCGCACACGGCGACAAAAACCTGCCTTCGAAAACGCCTTTAATTGTTGTCGGACAGAAGGACCACCCCGTTATCAGAAGACTGACGGAGAAAAACGCAGAGCTGGCATCTTCAGCAGGCTCACTTGAATCTCAGCAATATTTGATTAAGACAATTGTGTCGCGGGCTTCCAGCCCGCGATTCGAGGGCGAGACGCCCTCGACACGGCAAGCCTTACTGATTACCGGCGGCGATTCGATAGGAACACTCTACGCCGCCTACCGGTTCGCCGAGCATTTGGGCGTTCGTTTTTATATGCACGGCGACACAATACCCGACAAGCGCATCGCCTTGAAAATCCCCGACCTGGATGAAAAAGGCAAACCATTGTTCGACATGCGGGGAATCCAGCCGTTCCACGATTTTCCCGAGGGACCGGACTGGTGGAACACCGATGATTATAAAGCGATTATCGCACAACTGCCCAAGCTGCGAATGAACTTTTTCGGATTGCACACATACCCCCAGGGCGGCGTAGGCCCCGAGCCGACCGTCTGGATCGGCTTGCCCGGAGACGTCAGCGAAGACGGAACAGTGAAGTTCAGCTACCCATCAAGGCATTTCACCACGGCGAACGTCACCGGCGCCTGGGGCTATAAACCGGCAGAAACAAGCGACTACACTTTCGGCGCAGCACAAATATTCGAACGAGACGACTACGGTCCGGACTATATGACAGGCATGAATCCCTGGACGAAGCTCCGCCGGGAAAAAGCAAACGAATTATTCAACCGTATGGGCGGAACGCTCAAAGAGGCCTTCGAATATGCCCACGTTCTCGGCATCAAAACATGCGTCGGCACCGAAACGCCGCTCATAATTCCCGACGCCGTGAAAGAGCGTATTAAAAGTATGGGCAAGGATCCATCCGATCCGGCCGTCGTACAGGAACTCTACGAGGGAATGTTCCGGCGAATCGCCAAAGCCTACCCGCTGGATTACTACTGGTTCTGGACACCCGAAGGCTGGACGTGGGGCAACCCGAAGGATGAGCAGATCGAAGCTACGCTGGCTGATTTCCGTGCCGCAATTGCCGCCTCAAATCAAGTCAACGCCCCGTTTACATTAGCGACGTGCGGCTGGGTCCTGGGACCGCCAAAGGACCGTGCGTTGTTCGATAATTCACTGCCTAAAGAAATGCCGATGAGCTGCATAAACCGTAACGTCGGTTTCGCCCCGGTCGAACCCGGCTTTGCCAACATCACCGGTCGACACCAGTGGGCCATCCCCTGGCTCGAAGACGACCCGGCATTGATTATCCCACAGCTCTGGGCGGGCCGCATGCGGCGGGATGCGGCGGATGCCCTGGCTTACGGCTGCACGGGATTATTGGGAATCCACTGGCGAACGCGCATCCTCGGACCGAATGTTTCGGCACTCGCCCATGCCGCCTGGCAGCAAAAAAACTGGAATCCCGATTTCGGCAAAAAAAATCGATCCGCACAAGCCAAAGCTCTCAGAGGGCCGTGAAGGCGGCAAAGTCGCTGAATTTCCAAATAACGCTATAGCGGATACCAAAAACGACCCGCTCTACCAGACGGTCATCTGGGATGTGAAAGCCTACCGCCTGAAGGTGCCGAACGGAAGATACACAGTGACATTGAAGTTCTGCGAGCCTCACTATACCGAATCCGGCAAGCGGGTATTCGCCGTTAAACTACAGGGCAAAAAAGTCATTGACCAGTTGGACGTTTTCGCAGAGATCGGCCAAAACAGGGCGCTGGATTACACTTTTGAAGACATCAAGATCGACAACGGCCTTCTGGAAATCGGTTTCGAGAGCCTGGTGGAATTTCCATTCATCGCGGCTTTTGTTGTGCAGGGTCAGGGCATAACAAAAAAGGTCAACTGCGGCGGCCCCGCTTATAAAGACTTCCAGGCGGATGCGCCGGCTGCGAAGACCGACAGCAGACCACGTGACCTGCCGGCAGACGATTTTTATGCCGATTGGGCCCTGGCGCAGTTCGGGCCGGAAGCAGCCGGACAAATCGCAAAGATATTCATCAGCCTCGACGGAGGGCCATCAGCGACGGCTGAAAACCAGCAAAATACCAACCTGCCCCGGCCATCCACATGGGTGGGCGGCCCCGGCGGCATAAGGCCGGATGAAAGGAAATGGGAGCAGGTAAGTAAAGAATACGAATTCATCGAGAATCTGGCCAAAATACGACCGAATATCAAAGGTAACGGCAACCTCGAACGTTTCGATTACTGGCTGAACAACTTCCGCTATCTGCGGGCAGTCGGTCGAGTAAACTGTACATGGGCAAGAATCAACGCAGCAATGAAAAGAGTTAAGGATGAAAAGGACACCCGGACCCGCAAACAATTGGCACGTCGGATCGCCCTGCCGATTCGAAAGGAGCTTGTCGCCCGGGTTGCCGATGTACATAAATATCTGCTGGCGACTGTCACCACTAACGGGGCGATGGGCAATGTAACAAACTTCCAGCAGCACATAATGCCGACCCTGCTCACAGAACCGGGCAAGGAACTGGCCGGAATTCTGGGAGAAGAGCTGCCGGCCGATGCAATACCTTCGAAACCGTACACTGGCCCGCTGCGATTGATTGTGCCTACCGTGCGTGGCAGCCTGTCGGCCGGCGAGGATTTGCAGCTTAAAGTAATTATCCTGGCCGCAGCCGCTCCCAAAGACGCGGCGATATATTTCCGCCCAATCGGCAAAGGCAACTACGAAAAGATTCCGCTTACACACATTGCACGCAGCGTATATTCCGCACGGATTCCCGCAGGCAGTATAGAAACCGACATAGAGTATTATGTCGAAGTGAACACAATCGATGGTCAAAAGGGCACATTTCCCGCCACCACACCAAACATCAATCAGACGGTCGTAATAATAAAGGAGAAACGAGAATGAGCGAACAGGATTACACACGTCGCAGTTTTTTGAAAGCCCTGGGACTGGGGGCGGCTGTCATGGCAACGCCGGACAGGCTGCTTGCAAAGCAGAAGGCGGACAGCAGGCCTAATATCCTCTGGATTCTGTCCGAGGACATCAGCCCCGAGCTGAGCTGTTACGGCACAGAAGGCGTGCAAACTCCGAATCTTGACAAGCTGGCCGGCCAGGGGATACGCTTTTCCAATGCATTTACGACCGCCCCGGTTTGTTCGGCCAGCCGCTCGGCAATGATTACGGGAATGTTCCAGACATCTATCGGAATCCATAATCATCGGAGCCATCGCGATGATGGTTACACACTGCCCGAACCGGCCCGGCTGATTACCGAATACTTCCGCGATGCGGGATATTTCACGGCGAATGTTAAAACCGCCGCCCCGGGTGTAAAAGGTTCGGGCAAGACGGATTTCAACTTCAAGTTCAAGAACGCCTTTGACGGCAGTGACTGGAACCAGCGTAAAGCCGGCCAGCCTTTCTTCGCACAATTGTCTATCAGCATAACCCACAGGGGCGGGCACTGGAAGAATCTGCGAAACCAACTCAAGAATCCCGTCGACCCTGCGAAAATAAAGCTGCCGCCCTACTACCCCGACCACCCGATCGCACGAGAGGACTGGGCGACATATCTGGACTCCATCCAGGTAATGGACGGATATATCGGAAAGATTCTAAAACGTCTCGACGATGAAAACCTTGCCGAAAATACCTTGGTTATTTTCATAGGCGATCACGGCCGCTGTCACGTCCGCGGCAAGCAATGGCTTTACGACGGCGGCATTCATATCCCATTGATCGTTCGCTGGCCGGGCAAGCTCAAAGCCGGGCAGGTATGCTACGATTTGGTAAGCTCGATCGACATCTCGGCCACGATTCTCAAAATCGCCGGCGTCAAACTGCCCGGGCATATCGAAGGAAAGGTCTTTCTCGAATCCGCCGCAAACGGTAATTACAAGCCCGTCAATAAGCACGAGTACATCATCGCCGCTCGCGACCGCTGTGACGAGACCATCGACCGCATCCGCTGCGTCCGGGACAGGCAATACAAATATATCCGCAATTTCATGCCGGAACGGCCTTACACACAGACCAACGCCTACAAGGAACGCTCCTACCCAATGTTGAATCTGATGAAAGAGCTTCACGCGCAGGGCAAGCTTACTCCCGTACAGGCACTGTTTATGGCGCCGCGGAAGCCGGATGAAGAGCTTTACGACATCCTGAACGATCCGTGGGAAGTCAATAACCTTGCTGCATTGCCAAAGCACCGGAAGACATTGGAAAAGATGCGAACGATTCTGGAACGGTGGATCGAAGAAACAGGAGACATGGGCCGGTTCCCGGAAAAGCCCAGCTCCATTACACCACGGGACCGAAAAAGAATATATGGAGAGTGATATCGCCCCGCAGTGACCGGGCCATTGATAATCAGAACAGCTTAATTCCGACTTTTTTGTCTCGTAAATCAGTGATAAAAGCTTTCATCTCTTCCAGCAGGGCTTCTATCTGTTGGGTATTTTCGAGCAGGTTTTCATAAAAGCTACCATCGTTGATGAACTTGGCGGCGGTCCCCTGGCCGGTATTGATCTTCTCCAAAACCAGTCGAAGTTCCGCCATAGCCCCGCTCAGTTGTTCACTTGTTTCAACCATTGCAATAACAAGCTTTTCTGTTCTGGCATCAACACTCTTTAGGGTCGAAGTCCCGGCGGCAGTAAAAGTACGGATATCTTCACTCGTATCGACAAGTGCAGCGACAACCTCTTCTACTTTGGAATTGGCATCCTTAATAGCGGTACTTCCTTCGGCCGCAAGCTTCTCAAATTCTTCCATCGTCTTCTTCGCCTGCTCCGAGGCTTTTGCGAGATTAGCAAGCGTTTTCTTGACGTTCTGTTTGCTGTTATCATCGCCCATGATATCATTAGCATTGGTAATTAGCTGCCCAAGTCCTTCGATCAGCCCATCGAGTTTCTTCTGGCTTTCTTCCGGGAAGAACTCACTGGTCATTCCGGTGGAGCCCTGCATCAAACTGTCTTGTTTCAGGAATTCCGTTGCGGGCTTATCACGTTCCGGCAGAGGAGGCTTGATCTCGATAAAACTGCTGCCGAGACCGCGCGTCATCAATTTAACCTCGGAATTTTCCGGGATATTAATATACTTGTTGTCAATACTAAGAACGACCATGGTCTGGTGATATTTCAATCCCGTTTCCCGGCCGTTGAGTAACTCCGCCCGTATCTCCGGAGCCATAATAGAGGTCACTCTCCCGATCTGATACCCGCAAAAACGCACGGGCGTATCCTTTTGCACTCCCGTCGCGGTTGGAAATTGAACTAATACCTCAAAGGAACGGTACCTGGTTACAATGCCGGGCAAATCACCAAATTTCAATATCAGCCAGACAAGCGCACATATGCCTAATATTACAAAAAGGCCCACAAAAATATTGCGCCTCCTTTGGGTGGTCTCGTAGTCACTCACTGATTGCCTCCTTTAAAATCGCCGCGGCCTTCCATAAACAATTCCCTTATGGCACGCAAAGGATAGCCGGTTTTATTAAGTTTCTTTATAATTTTAATCTTCTCGATACACTTCTGGTCAAAAAGCCGCCTGCCGGTTTGCGTAACCTCCGCAGGCTCCAGCAATCCGACCATAAGGTAATATTGCAAAGATTGGCGGGAAACGCCAGCTTTTTTTGCGGCTGTACCTATTGGAACTAATCTGCTTTTCTCACTCAAAAGGTATTCCTGCAAAGCTAAAACTATAAAAAATAAGATAAAAGAATCGAAAAACCTGAATTCATACAGGATTTTACCAACTCCATTACAAGTTGCCCAGAAGTTTCTATATACCGGGTGAAGGATCCGAAGCAAGCCAGTTTTCGGGGTCGTTGCCGTAGTGGGCCGGGTCCTTTCGCGTTAAGACCATGCCGTCACCGTCCGGCTCGACGGGCCAGAGATCTATCGAGCCCGGGCAATTCTCCGGATGGGATCCGTCGCTGTAATTGACCCTGTCGACACGGATGTATTGACGCTGGTTGTCCTTATCCACGTCGCCGGGCATGCTTAGTTCCAGGCTTTCGCCGGCGTTGCTCAGGCTGCCGTCGTAGGGGCCGAGAATTATCTCCGCCGGAACATTGGGATATCGCCATGAAAACGCCGCCGGCTTTTTGACTACCAACAGATATCCCCCGGC
>DQCG01000672.1:253-3209 GCA_003533825.1 Phycisphaerales bacterium | reverse complement strand
CTACGGCAATAAACATATGATCTCGCCCAACATCGACCGGTTGGCTTCGGATGGCGTGACTTTCCTTCGTTCCTATTGTCAGGTGCCCGTTTGCGGGGCATCTCGCGCCAGTCTGTTAACTGGAGTAAGGCCGACTGCGAACAGGTTTCTTGGTTACGATACCTGGGCCGAGAAAGACTTGCCGGGTGCATTAGCCCTTCCGAAATATTTCAAGAATAATGGGTACCATACCATATCCAACGGCAAGATATTCCACCACAGGGCCGATTGCAGGGATAGCTGGAGCGAAGATGCCTGGCACCCGAAAGGTAACTGGCGAAATTATATGCTGGATGAAAATCAGAAGCTGAATCGGCAGAAGCCTAAACTTGCCGGACCTGCTTACGAGAATGCGGATGTCCCCGATAATGCCTACTTCGACGGGAAGGTTGCAGACAAGGGGATTTCTGACCTTGGCCGTCTGAAACGTATGGATAAACCGTTCTTCCTGGCGCTTGGATTCTTGAAACCGCACCTGCCTTTTAACGCACCGAAGAAATATTGGGATATGTACGATAAGCGGCAAATCGACCTTGCCGACAATCCCTTTAGGCCGAAAGGGGCCCCCGATGCGGCCCTGCACAACTGGGGCGAATTACGACAATATCACGACATTCCCGCCAAAGGTCCGTTATCCGACGAACTTGCCCGGATGCTCGTACACGGCTACTACGCCTGCGTAAGCTACACCGATTCGCAGATCGGCAGGGTTCTGACTGAGCTTGAGCGGTTGGGATTGCGGGATAATACGGTCGTAATCCTCTGGGGCGATCACGGCTGGAATCTTGGCGAGCACGGCTTGTGGTGCAAGCACTGCAATTTTGAGACTTCTCTGCATTCGCCGCTGATTGTCCGCGGACCCGGAATCGAGGCCGGCATGAAAACCAATGCCCTGACGGAGTACCTCGATATTTATCCATCACTTTGCGAATTGTGCGATTTGCCGCTGCCGGATCATCTGCAGGGAAGGAGTTTTGTGCCGCTTCTGAAAAATCCGAACCTGCCCTGGAAAAAGGCGGTTTTCAGCAGATATTTTCGCGGTGATTCAGTCAAGACGGACCGGTACCGCTACACGCAATGGCGGCGAAAAGACGGCGAAATCTATGCCCGAATGCTGTACGATCAAATCGCCGACCCGGTGGAGAATGTGAATATTTCCGAACTGCCGGAGAATAAAGAATTGGTAAACAAACTAAGCAATATGCTTCAGGGACTCAGAGAATAATGCAGCCATTTACACTTTTAATTAAGCCATCCGGCTCAGATTGCAATATTGACTGTAAATACTGTTTTTACAAACGCAGGGCGCCGGAGGTCGGGCAGGGCAGGCAGCGAATGAGCGACGAGGTTTTAGAGAGGCTTGTCAAGGACTACATGGAGCTTCGCTTTCCGCTGGCCGGCTTTGCCTGGCAGGGGGGCGAGCCGACGCTGATGGGGTTGGACTTCTATAAAAAAGTGGTGGAGCTGCAAAAAAAATACGGCGTGTCCGGCCAAGAGGTCGGCAACTCGCTGCAGACCAACGCGATCCTGCTCAATGACGAATGGTGCCGGTTCCTGCACGAAAATAAGGTTCTTGTCGGGATCAGTATCGACGGGCCGAAAGAGTTTCATGACTACTACCGCCTCGACCATTCCGGTGCCGGGACATTCGATAAGGTTATGCGGGCCATAGAAAACTGCAAGCAGTACGATGTCGAGTATAACACATTGACCCTGCTGAACGACAGGAACGCCGAGCATCCGGACGAGGTGTTTGATTTTCTTGTTGGGCTGGGCGTAAAGTTCGTGCAGTTTATCCCGTGTGTGGAAGTGGACCCGGTGACGGGTGAGATTGCGGACTTTTCGATTACGCCGAAACAGTACGGCGAATTCCTGTGCAGGCTGTTTGACCGCTGGTACGAGTATGGGCCTCGAAAGCTGAGTGTCCGCGACTTCGATTCTTTCCTGTCATATTATGTCACGGGCCGGCACTCGATCTGCACGTTCGACAGGCAGTGCAGTCAGTATATCGTAATCGAGCATACCGGCGACGCCTTCTGCTGTGACTTTTTCGTCGAGCCTAAGTGGCGGCTGGGTAATATCTTCGAGACCCCGATAGAAAAACTCGCCGCAAGCAGTAAAAAGCGAGCTTTTGCCCGGGCCAAGACAAACCTATGCAACAAGTGCCTTGTCTGCCGATACCTGGCCGTCTGCCGGGGCGGCTGCATGAAAGACAGGGCGCCGTTCGATAAAGAAAATTATGGCAGAGAAAGCTATTTCTGCGAGGCTTACAAGCAGTTCTTCGATTATGCAATACCGAGATTTATGCAAATTGCCGCCGAGATCAACGCCGAATCGGCCGCAAGGAATCGTCCCGTTAACCGTTAGGCTCGAAATTGAAGTGATATTGATATTTGCTTTGTTAAAAAGAGAATTAATATTTGGAGATATGAATTATGAAATCGATTAAACGTAGAACATTTCTAAACCGTTCAGTTGCGGCAACCGCTGCTTTTGGATTGGGTTCTTATTCATCTGTGAAGAAGGCTACAGCGGGACAGGATGCTAATAAGACCCGTCGCCCAAATCCAATTGCCGTCTCGACGTATTCCTTCTGGCAGTTCAGGCGAAACCAGATGATGTCCATCGAAAAGTGCATCGAAGAAGCCTCAAGAATGGGCTTCGACGGCGTGGACATTCTTCTCAGGCAGATGGAACGCGAAAAAAGAGAAGAAAACGAGCACTGCCGGATTCTCAAGCGCACTGCTTTGATCAATGGCGTCGATCTTTGCTGCATGTCCACACACCAGGGCTTTCTTTCACCGGATAAAAACAAACGCCGGGCCAATATCGACTTGACGAAACGGCAGATCGAGATAGCATACAAGTTAGGTATTCCAATCATACGCATCAATACAGGCACATGGGGCACATCGAA
>DQCG01000672.1:0-123 GCA_003533825.1 Phycisphaerales bacterium | reverse complement strand
CTGGAGAACCACTGGGGCCTGGCCCGAACTCCCGAAGGTTTATTGAGAATCGCCAATGCCATTGATTCGCCCTGGCTCGAAATTCTGCTCGACACGGGTAATTTCCTCGAAGATCCTTACGAC
>DQCG01000382.1:1332-4851 GCA_003533825.1 Phycisphaerales bacterium | reverse complement strand
ACTTTCGCTCATCCCGAGGTCAGTCTCCTTGCCGCCTGCTACGAGAACAATGTTCCTTTCACCATTCACGTCGGGATAGGCACGGACGTAATCGACCAGCATCCATCCTTTGACGGCCGGGCCAAGGGCGGCTGTTCCGGCAGGGATTTCCTTATTTACACGAATGAAATTACCAAACTTAATAACGGCGGCGTAGTGCTGAACATAGGAAGTGCTGTGACCGGGCCGGAAGTTCTACTGAAAGCTGTCTCGATCGCTGCCAACACGGGCAGCGTTCCGAACGAAATTCTCACCGCCGACTTCGATCTGCGTGAGAATGTGTCGCGGGCTTCCGTGTGTCGCGGGCATCCTGCCCGCGATTCGAGGGCGGGACGCCCTCGACACGACAGGACGCCCTCGACACAAAGCGACGAATCTTCGCAGGGCTATTATTTTCGCGACCAGAAAAGCGTTGTCACCAGAATCCCACAGGCCTTTGCCGGAAAAGGCTTTTACATACAGGGCAACCAGAAACAGACATTTCCGTTGCTCTATAAGAAGACGATACAACTGTCGCAGCAAAAAGGTATTGAACAATGAAAGAACAGCGCATCAGTGAAATCCTGGCTCGCATCAGGAATGTCAAAGTCGCGGTTTACGGCGATTTCTGCGTAGATGCATACTGGCAGCTCGATCCCTGTGGATCGGAAGTCTCGCTCGAGACCGGCCTGCAGGCCCAGGCGGTCGCCATGCATTATTATTCACTCGGCGGCGCATCGAACGTTGTTGCAAATCTTGCCGCTCTCGAGCCGGCGTCGATCCAGGTTGTAGGTGTCGTCGGAGATGACATCTTCGGCAGAGAATTGACTCGTCAGCTCAAGGAACTGGGCGTTGATACGACTTATTTAGTCGTTCAAAAGGATAATTTCGACACGGTTACATTCGGCAAACCATACCTTGAGGGCAAAGAACTGCCGCGAATGGACTTCGGCTTTTTTAATAAACGGACCGAGGCAACCGACCAGGCCCTCCTTAACGGCATAAAAAATGCCCTGCAGACGGCTGATGCCTTAATATTCAACCAGCAGGTGCCCGGCAGCATTACGAACGAGTCTTTCATAGACTCCGCGAACAGATTCTTTAAAAAGTTCAGGGACAAAATAGTCATGCTCGATTCCCGTCACTACGGCGGCAAATTCAGAGATATCTATCGCAAGACAAATGATCTTGAAGCGGCACAACTGAACAACGTCGAAGTAAAACTTGACGATGTTCTTACGCTGGCGGATGTGAAGAAGTACGCCGAGAATCTTTATCAGCAATTCAGCAAGCCGGTATTTCTTACCCGCGGNNTCAAGGGGGATAATCACGATTGATTCCGACGGTTACCACAAGGTCCCGGGTATTCAATTGCTGAAAAAGCTCGATATCGTCGGTGCGGGCGATACGGTGACGAGCGCCCTGGCGTTGTGCATGGGTGCGGGTCTGCACCCGGCGGAGGCTGCCGAGTTTGCCAATATTGCCGCCGCTGTCACCGTCCAGAAATTGTTCCAGACCGGCACAGCCTCTGGTCCAGAGATCCTCGAAATCGGTAAAGACGCCGATTATATCTATCAGCCGGAGCTTGCTATCGATCTGCGAGGCGCCTGTTATCTCGATGACACGGAAATAGAACTTTGCTCCGAATCGATGCCGCAGGCTCGGATAAAGCACGCCGTCTTCGATCATGATGGGACTGTGAGCACGCTGAGGCAGGGCTGGGAGCAGGTTATGGCCCCGGTGATGATCAGGGCGATTCTCGGCGACAAATACGAAACCGCCGATGAGACCCTCTATCACCAGGTGCGAAACCGCGTCCTCGACTACATCGATAAGTCAACCGGCATCCAGACAATCGTGCAGATGGAAGCTCTGGTAGAGATGGTCGGGGAGTTCGGCCTTGTCCCCGGCGACGAAATACGCGACAAGTTCGGCTACAAGGAAATCTATAACGACGCTTTGATGGAGCTTGTCAATAAGCGCATCGAAAAATTCAAACACGGCGAACTTGATATCCATGACTACACCATAAAAGGTGCTTTAGAATTCCTGGAAGCCCTGCGGAAAAGGTGGATAAAACTTTACCTGGCCAGCGGGACCGATTGCGACGACGTCGTAGCCGAGTCCGAAGCGCTTGGCTATGCGGAGCTTTTCGACGGCGGAATTTACGGCAGCGTCGGCGATATTGCCAGGTATTCCAAGAAAATGGTGATAGAAAAAATCATGACCGAAAACAACCTGCAGGGGCCTGAATTAGCAGTGTTCGGCGACGGCCCAGTTGAGATACGGGAATCCCGCAAGCGTGATGGCATCGCCGTCGGTATCGCAACCGATGAAATCCGCCGTCACGGCCTGAATCCCGAAAAACGAACCCGCCTGGTCAAAGCCGGAGCACACATCATCATCCCCGACTTTTCACAACAGGGCAAACTCATCAAGTTCCTATTCCGGGAGTGATGTATGAAATTTTACAAGAGGTTGATAAATGCCGATTTTTGAATATAAGTGCAACGACTGCGGATATACGATGGAGTTTCTCGAAAAGACGAGGGCTCCCCGGAAACATACCTGTGTTAAGTGCAACAGCTCGGATGTGCAAAAGTTGCTCTCAGGTTTTGCCGTGGGATGCAACAAGGCAGCGAGCCAGGCCTGCGAAACGTGTCCGAGCGGCCCGTGCCCTACCGATTTCTGCCAGACGGGTTCCTGCCCTCACAGCCTGTGATACTAAGAGCAGGCGTTTATATCTTCGAAAAGTTTTTCAAATCGGTCGAGTGCCGATGACAGCTCGGGCAGTTTCTTTTCGCATTTCCTGGTGTTCTCGGCCATGAATTCCACCGGTCTGTAGCGGTCGAAAGTCCCGGCCTCCGGTCCGCAGGCCGCGAAGTGCTCCTCGACCTCATGGACAAGGTGTTTCGGCTGCCCGGCGACGTCTTCGATTACCCCCGGCTTCATCGGACGCAGCCGCGTCTTCCGAGGCAGCTTGTAGCAAAGATTGACGAGTCTAAAATATGTTGGCCGGCCGATTAACTCCTCGATACCACCTTGAGCACCGTCCTCCACGTATTTATCCATCGTAAGGATATCACAGCCCCGGACAAGTTCCGAATCGCGCAATTCCTCGTGTCTTCCGATCACATCTATCAGCGCCACGACCTTGCCCTTGTTGACGCCGAACAGGCCCAGGAAAGCCCCGATTTTCTCACCGCCCCCGCATGGTACTATTTTCCATGCAGGATCCAGCCCGGCCCGGCCTTTTTCCCTCAATCGCGTGGAAAACCAGTTGAGATATAATGCCTCGGTCGCGTTGCTGACAAGCAGAGTTTTCTGCTGCTCGATCAACGACCGCATCATCTCGTAGCCCAGCGCCGCACGCAGAGGAATAAGGGTATCGACGTCTGTGCTGAAGACCTTTTCGCCGACCTTTGTGCCAAGGTATTGGTCCCTGCCGTTATCTTCCGTAACAATAATGTCTTCCACCGTCCTGGCCCGCGACAGGTTATT
>DQCG01000382.1:0-1210 GCA_003533825.1 Phycisphaerales bacterium | reverse complement strand
ACCTGCGAGAACCACACCAAAAATGAAAAGAACCATGCAAAGCCGGTACTTCGCTCGTCGAAGTTCAGCGTCAGGTTCTGTCTGGTATTGAGAATACGAGTCTCCAGAACCTGCCCTTTGTCGAATGGCGGCGGGTCCTGCACCTTTCCGGGGTGGAGCTGGAAGCTCACCCGCAGAGATGTGTTCTGGCTCCAGTACCTGGATATCTGCTCGGTAATAGGCGCCGAGGCAGCCTCAAGATCCGCAATTAATTCTTCGGAATTCTCGATGCTCGACAGGTGTTCGGGCTTGGTCCCGACAAGATCGAGCAGTGCCAGGAAGACGCGTTCCGGGCCTGATATCTGGCCGCGTTCCTGCTTCTTGATGATATAGTCGACAGCGATCCGGCCATCCATTATGTTGCACTTCGAGAAATACAGGAACTTAGGCAAAAGTTTCTCTAACCTGATTTGGATCGACGCCGGAACCAGCTCCTCTTCCGATAACTCGGCATCTTGAAACACCCATTGCCGTCCGGGATAGTATCCTTTGCGAATCTGCACTGTCCTGGATTTCACGACACCTTCACCATGTCTTTCTTCGATTGCCTGTATGTCCTTATCTTCGAGCTGCCAGGTGGTGATTAGCGCATCGTCCGGCTTGGTGTCCTTACGACGCTGGTACTCCTTACGGCGACGCCTCGGGTACTCCAGCAGAACGTCGAATTCGCCCATCTCGGCTACATCCGAGTTCAGTTTGTGCAGGGCTTCGAGCAATGCGGTTTTGCCCGCCTCATTTTTACCTACAAGACACGTTACGGGGCAAATATCGAACGGCGTCGAATCTTCGATGCACTTGAAATTTTTAACTTGCATAGACTTGAGTTTCATCGCAACACTCCATGAAAAAATGACTTCTCCTGCCGTACTTTAGACTGCCGCTTCCTTAATTTCCTGACGAGCAGCTTTTTATAACAATTTAGACTAAATATAACTGCCATATATTAATATAGATGGCCGAATTAGGCAAATCAAATTTTCCCGTTTCGTTTTTTTAATGTGGTACGGATATGCTGTTTTGCCGTGTATGACAGGTATGGAGCGGCTTTTAGCCTCGCGGATGCAGATTTGCTTATATGCCGGCGAGATGTGGCACGGCCATCTTGGCCGTGTTTTCACGGGCTGGAAGCCCGTGCCACTGAACGGCCATCCACAGGACGGCTTAGCCGCAA
>DQCG01000262.1 GCA_003533825.1 Phycisphaerales bacterium | reverse complement strand
GTAATCCTTCGTGGTCCAGATCGCCTGGTCCTCGCCGGCGGTGAGGACACCGTCCTCGGATGTCCAGATTCCTTCAGGAAATATAGCGTTCGACAAATCCTTCGCAAACAGGTCCGGCCAATTGCGCGTATTGGGATGAATTCGTGTGCGAGCGGCTCCGGTCCTGTCGCTCTGAAGCCACGCCGCGAGTTGGTTCAGCTCCTTGCGGTCGATGAAACCGTCATTGTTGGTGTCGATTTTATCGAAATTGTTTTTCATCTGGCCCCGGGCTTCGTCGGCGCTGATTTTCCTGTCGCCGTCTTTGTCCATCGCGCGCCAGCGTGCTATGTTGCGGTTGCCGCCCTGGGAGTTGCGTTGTTTGACGGCTGTCTCTTCGGGAACCTTGATTGTCGGCTCGCCCTTTAAGAAACCGAGAGATGCGAGAAACTTATCCACATCGATCAGCGTCCTTTCGGTCCAGGGCGAGCGATTGAAGAAGCCGTGCCCCTGGCCTTCGGCGAGAAATTTATCCGCTCGGACGCCGCGGGATTCGGCCTTTTTCCAGTATTCGTCGCCGAAAATCTTCAGCCGGTCATTCGTGCCGAACAGAATCAGTGCGGGCGGGGCGTTTTTATCGAGATGTCGTGTCGGTGAAATCCTGCGGGCGAGCTGTTTGTCGCCGTTAAGGCGTTTGAGCATCTGCTCGTTCTCGAAGCTCAGCACCGGGTTGAACAGCACCATCGCCTGCGGGATTGTCGAGATAGATAAATCGTCGCCGTCGGCCTCGACACTCTTCGGAATCATCATACAGGCCGCGAGGTGTCCGCCCGCCGAGCCGCCCGAAGCTATCAGTTTTCTCGGGTCGATGCCAAGCCGCACGGCGTTCCGGCGCATCCAGCGAACGGCGCTGCGTGCATCCTCGACGCACTTGTCCGGCGTTACACCGTCCCGGCTCTTGACGCGATAGTCGGCCCGTGCGGCAACCATTCCGCGGCCGGCGAGGTACTCGGCCTGTGGCAGGAATTGCTCGACCGTGCCGCCGGACCAGCCGCCGCCGAAGAAGAAGATGATAGCGGGGCGGGCATCGCCGGCTTTCCAGCCGGGGGGATAATGGATATGAATTTTCAGCTCTCTGTCGCCGATGGTCTTGTAGTTTTCGGTTTTGACGTCCGGCGTCGCCTTAGCGGCGAAAACCGTGCCGCTCAGCACTATGATCATCATTGCCGATATTGCCATGATGGCTTTTAATACCTTCCCAAGAGGACTTTTAGTTGCTTTTTTCATGTTTTTCTCCTGTATAATTGAGTTTCGATAAGCCGAACTCCGGAACCGGACTATCACTTTCCTCAAAATACCGGAATTCCGGCTTCATTTCGACCGGTTCTGAACAACCACTCCTTGAGAATTCATGAGTTTGCCGCAGCCTTTGCAAAGTATAACAATGGCAACCTCAGAACTTATTGTCCTCTGTTTACCATTTTTACGCCGGATTTGCCACAAAAAAGTATGTCATGATTAGTGAGTTTAAAGCATTGTAAATATTTGTTTTTTGGCTGATTGCAGGAACGTCCTTTTCCCGGGTTTTCGTGTTGAAAATTGCAATTTTTTGTAATTTGATCGATATTTTCGGGCATTTTTAGTTTTAATGGATATCTCCGAATGCAAAGTCTTCAAATCGTGACATTTTTAGAAAATTTTTCTTGGCAGGAACAATTTATCCTGTATAATAGGGGAAAATAGACAACTTAGGTAATTATTAAGGACGTGCAGAAAGCTTTACGAGTGATGAGTGGTGGTTCGTAATTTAAGGGATTGAGGAGGAGACTCTGTTCCGGCTTAGAATGACTCGATTGTTTCGTAATTCATTCGTGGCGTTTAGCTGTCTTTAGAGGAGAAGATTGCTTCGTCGAGCCTGGCCTTAAGTGAAGCCAAAGACTCTCAATACTATAATCGCTCGGTTATTCTGAGGAGTCTAATTCAGCCAGGCATGGCTGGCATCTTGCCGTTCTTTCGTGTGATTAGGAGCATGAAGAAAGGGTGATGAAAACACTATCAGAGTTGGGGGTGAAGAAGATAAGAGTGGCGGTGCTGTCGCTTCTGCTTTCACTGTCTTTCCTTGCCGGCAGGCTTTCGGCCGGGGAGGTGATAGAAGAGTGGGTGGTGAGGTATAACGGCCCCGGAAATGCCGATGATTACGCTAAAGCCATGGCCGTGGACGTTGCAGGCAATGTCTATGTGACCGGACAAAGTCGCGGCGACAGCAGCCATTATGATTACGCAACCACCAAGTATGATTCAGCCGGCAACCAGCTTTGGGTGGCGAGGTATGAGGGCCCGGGAAATTATCATGATAATCCCAAGGCTATAGCTCTGGATACTTACGGCAACGTTTATGTAACCGGTAATAGTTATGGCGATGGGACCAGCTCCGACTATGCCACAATAAAATATAATTCGAATGGTATCGAGCAGTGGGTGGCAAGATATAACGGTTCCGGCAATGGGAATGATATAGTCAGTGCTATGGCCCTGGATGCCGACGGAAATGTTTATATAACCGGAAATAGTTATGACGACGAAACATTCCTTGATTACACCACAATTAAGTATGATAAAAACGGTAACAGGCTCTGGGTGGTAAAATATAATGGCCCCGGGAATTATCATGATAAAGCCGGGGCAATTGACCTGGATACTTCAGGTAACGTTTATATAACGGGATATAGTTACGGGGACGGTATTACCCGCGAGGACTACACCACGGTAAAGTACAATTCGTCCGGTAACCAGCTCTGGGTGGCAAGATATTGCGGCCCGGCAGGTCCGCCTCATTCGTCGTATGATGTAGCCTGTGCCATAATCGTAGATATGTCAGGTAACGCCTATGTGACCGGATACAGTGACGGCGGCGAATCGAGCTATGACTATGCTACTATCATGTACGATTCCGAGGGTGTTGAGCGGTGGGTGGCAAGATACAATGGCTCGGGCAATACGTTCGATTACGCCCAGGCTATCGCCCTTAATAGTCAGGGAGACGTCTATGTAACAGGATATAGTGACAACCACGGCAGCAGCCAGGACTATGCGACGTTAAAGTATGATTCGACCGGTAAACAGCTCTGGGTGGCGACATATAGCGGTCCGTCAAATAATAACGACCGGGCCGGCGGTATAGAGGTGGATCCTTCGGGCAACGTCTATGTGACGGGTTATAGTTATGACAGTGTCACGAGCCTTGACTATGCTACAGTTAAGTATGATTCGGCCGGCAACGAACTCTGGGTGGCAACTTATGACGGCCCGGTAAATCTCAACGACCAGGCGGATAACATACCACCGGATCAATCAGACGACGACCTCTCGCTGCCGACGTATAACGTGCTTGAAACTGATTGTGATTACGCCTACGCCATCACTCTGGACAAAGCGGGCAATGTCTATGTCACGGGAGGCAGTTATGGTAACGGAACCCGCTACGATTATGCCACGGTAAAGTATTCACAGGAAGACACTCCAAGGGGGTATAATGTAGAAGTCTCTGACTTGATGGCGGGGGTAACATTTACTTTTGACGCTGTTTTGGGAGGCGGCAAAACAACCGTTACGATGACACAGGAAGGCCCGGTTCCGCCTGCGGGAAACCAGCTTGTGCCCACCGGGATCGTTTATGAGATGGGCACGACGGCCGTATTTAACGGCATAATTCAGATAGCTGTCAATTATGACGATACCGGATTGACCAAAGCGCAGGAAAACGCCTTGAAGCTGACGTGCTATGAACAGGTGACGAACAGGTGGGTCGATATTACCACCAACAAGGATAAAGAGGATAACATAATCCACGGCCAAACACGTCACCTGTCGTTTTTCGCAGTGACCACGACACCCTGAGATGGACGGACCTGGTATCGCCTATAATTAACAATCCTTCGTTTAGCTAAATTTGTTCGACGCAGAATAACTTTGTTATTAAATAATACCAATTTAATTTAGTAAATGCGCCTTTCGCGTCATTTCTGCCTAT
>DQCG01000149.1:1759-4589 GCA_003533825.1 Phycisphaerales bacterium | reverse complement strand
TTCCTTTGACTCGCCTATAACCTCGGGAGCAGCCGGAATCTCCTCTTCAACCTCTTCGGTAGTCTTGGCGGCGGCTACCAAATGGCACGTAACTAAAAGAGTATCCGGAGAGCTTACCAGTTTTATGTTGTCCGGAAGCTCAATGTCGCGGGCATGCAGGGCGTCGCCGACGTGCACTTCTTTCACCGAGACAACGATCATTTCCGGAATGTCGCTTACCTTGCACTCAACTTCCAAACGATCTGTTTGTTCCTCGATAATACCGCCTTCATGCGTTCCTGCGGCTGTGCCTTTAAGCTCAATCGGGACTGTAACCTTGACCGCCTCGGTTACGTTGACCCGCATAAAATCCGCATGAATGATGTTTTTGCCCAGATGGTCATACTGCAGCTCTTTAATAATTGTCTTTTCTTTCTTTTTGCCGATTTGGACATCCATCAGTCGATGCCCGTGATGCAGCCCTTCGACGAAGTTGTGTGCATCCAACGAAATAGCCACCGGTTCCTGGTTATGGCCGTAAACAATGGCGGGTATTCTGCCCCGCTCGCGCACCTTCCGGACAGTCTTGGAGCCGGTCTGCTCGCGAATTTCCGCTTTTAAAAGCAACGTTTTTTTCATATCCCGTATCCTGATCAAATATTGTTAAACAAGTTACTAACCGATTCGTTTCTGTGAATTCTCTTTATCGCTTCGCCTAACATAGCGGCTACACTTAGAATCTTGATATTGCTGATCTTTTTAGACATATTGTTCAGGGGTATCGTATCGGTGGCTACCACCCCGTCAATCGGCGCCTTGGCCAGCCGTTCCAATGCCTGCGGAGCAAAAACGCCATGCGTGGCCCCGATATACACTTTCTCGGCTCCACGCTTCTTAACCAGAGCGGCGGCACTGCAGATCGTCCCGGCAGTGGCAATAATATCGTCGCACATCAGGATGTTTCTGCCGCTGACCTCACCGATGATCTCCTGGGCTTCCACCT
Organism: Phycisphaerales bacterium; assembly: GCA_003533825.1. GTDB lineage: Bacteria > Planctomycetota > Phycisphaerae > Sedimentisphaerales > Anaerobacaceae > JAFGPJ01. The sequence continues at coordinate 3,607 of DQCG01000149.1, read as the reverse complement.
TGTTGCCGCTCAGGCGTCTTTTGTGCACAATTGCCAGATCTCCGCCGAGGTGCGCCGCGTATCTGGACGCCGTCTTCATATTACCCACGTCCGGCGAGACGACTGTCAGGTTATTTATCTTCAAATCACGGAAATATTTGCTCAACACCAGCTCGCCAGCCAGGTGGTCAACAGGTATATCGAAAAATCCCTGGAGCTGGTGTGCGTGAAGATCGATGGCCAAGACCCTGTCGGCCCCGGCGGTGGTAATCATATTTGCCACCAGTTTTGCCGTAATGGGCACTCGTCCCTCGTCTTTTCTGTCCTGTCGGGCGTAGCCGAAGTAGGGAATGACCGCGGTGATACGACTGGCACTGGCCCTTCGCAAACAGTCCAGAAAGATCAACAGCTCGACCAGGTGCTCGTCAACAGGCTCACACGTCGACTGCACGACGAAGCAATCTCTGCCGCGAACGTCGTCTTCGACCCGGATGACTTTTTCGCCGTCCGGAAACCTGTCGATCTTTGCACCGCCGAGCGGAATCCCCAAATACTTGCAAACATCGCTGGCTAATGCCGGATTGCTGCTGCCCGCAAATATCTTCAGATTATCATTCAGAAACATCTATCCTTGCCTTTCCTATCGATTCGTTCGCACTTTCCTGCGAGACCACCGTCCCGGCACTCACATTCGAGCCGTCCTTGAGCTCAAGGGGCGCTACCAGTACAGTACCGGAGCCAATATAGCAGTTATTACCTATGTATGTCATGTTCACGTTTTCGCCGTCGAAATTTGCCGTGATGGAGCCGGCGCCGAAATTGACATTTTTTCCCACGGCCGCGTCCCCGAGGTAGCTGTGGTGGCGTGCCCGGACACCGTCGTCCAGGGTCGAGTTTTTTACCTCGGTATAAACGCCCAGGACGACATCATTTCCGAGAACCGTGCCGTGTCTTAAAAAGGCGAAAGGCCCGATCCGGCAGCCCTGGCCGATCTTAACCTCGCCGTGAATATACGTAAACGGCTCGATCACGGTATCCTGCCCTATTTCAGCTCTTGCATCGATCCAGGTATTGTCGGGGTCGACTATTGTTACGCCGTCTTCCATCAACTTTCGCTGAATCCTCCGCTGCATAATCTTGCTGGCCGCACTAAGCTGTGCCCTGCTGTTGATACCAACTGCCTCATCGGGCTGCACGGCCGTAATGGCTACGACCTTATGTCCCGTTGCGATAATACCGGAGACCGCATCTGTCAGATAATACTCATTTTTGACATTATCAGGTTCAACGTTCTCCAAGGCTTTGAAGAGAACCTGATTATTGAACAGATAATTGCTCGGATTGATTTCTTTGATAGCCAACTGCTCCGGCGTGCAGTCGCTGTCCTCGACGATACCCTGGATATTGCCGTAATCATCGCGTATGATTCGCCCGTACCCGGACGAGTCGCCGAGAATCGCCGTGCCCAACGTCGCCGCCGATTGTCCCGACTCGTGTTTCTCAATCAGGGTTTTCAATGTCTGGGGCCGGATTAAAGGCCCGTCGCCGCAAAGTACCAGCGTCTGACCGTGAAAATCTTTAAGATGCTCCTTACAGCACAAAACCGCATTTCCCGTACCGAGCTGCTTTTCCTGTTTGACCCAGACAATATCGTCGGTGCCGTCGAATTGGTCTTTCACCTCGTCCGCGGAGAAACCTATGACGACATAAATCTTCTTTATGCCAATCTTCCGGCAGGCATGGAGCACATAGGCCAGCATGGGCCGGCCGCATACTTCGTGCAGAACCTTCGCTTTCCTGGTGTTCATCCTCGTGCTAACACCTGCCGCTAAGATTATTGCTACCGTTTCAGCCATAAAATCTTCTCTA
>DQCG01000149.1:0-1676 GCA_003533825.1 Phycisphaerales bacterium | reverse complement strand
AATAATAAATAGTAAATAGCAAAAGCTACCCGACCAGGACTCGAACCTGGAACGTGGGCACCAAAAGCCCATGTGTTACCAATTACACCATCGGGTAACAAAAACAGTCTTGAGTTATGAGTCCTGAGTTATTAGTTCATTTCAACTCAAAACTTAAAACTCAACATTCAAAACTGCTGTTTCGTTGTCACGGAGACCGTTTTGTTCCGGCCCGATTTGGCCCTGTCGGAGGCTTGAGCCGGCCACGCCGTGATACTGCCGACCCCATATTTATTGATTATTTACTATTTTCAATTTACTATTTTGCTCTTTGCAGTTTCTCAAATAGTCAATATTCAATAGTAAATAGTCAATTCAAAGGCTACCCCGTGCGACAGGGCTATATTTTCAATCGCAGAAATATACACGATAGCCGGCCGCAAATCAACACATTTTACAAAAAAAATATGCCCCCACACAAAAATCCCCCTAAAACCACAAAAACCAAAGAAAAATCTACTATCCCAAACCAGCCGTTTTTGGGGCCCGATTGGCTGTTCTAAAACCATATAAGCCACTTACTTTCGGTCGTATTTTATTTCCACTTTTCGATTCTGGATTCTTGTACTACGCCTGGCTAATAATCTTTGAAACCCTGCATCCACTCCGGCCAGTCTTCGGGCTTGACGCCGCCGGCTTTGGTCCATTCGTTTGCTGTGTCGAACTGACGATGCCATTTCAAAGTCCACAACTCCTTTAGTCCTACCTTCCGAACAGACCAATCCATGAAGAGACTGTTAATTCCCTCAATGTGTCTGTTTATGCAGTAAGTAGCCATCCCTCCGGTGGGAGTTATATCTTCATATTCCGGAGGAGTCATGTTTGGGAGATTTGGTCCCGCGGCCGGCCTTCTGGAATCCAAAAGGAACGGAACTCGTGCGGCACCCCTTACAAGGCAAGTGCCCCAATATTGATCTACCCATAACGGTACCTCGTGATGAACAGATTGATCAAATATGTAGATGTTAAAGCCATAGCTCGAAATCAGAAAGGGCCTGTGCATAAAGGAACGTTTAACCCAGGGTGAAAACGTGCATCCCTCCAATGTCACATCCACTAAGTACTCTACTTGTTCCCAATTCGCGACTCTGGCAGTTGGACATAATAAAAGGTCAATATGCTCGCTGGTCTCAGATTGTTGAAACGGCCCAAAGGGGTGTAAGAATTCAATCTCAGGCCCCGTATGATGCCAAATTTTGCCGTCATTGTCTGACGTATAGGCTGAAAAAAATAAACCCCATTGTTTCTGGTTAGCTTGACAGGCGATCGTCTTTGCCTGCTTCCTAACCCGTTGGAGAGAAGGCAGCAATATCGCCATCAATAACACGAGAATTGCAATCACCACCAATAGCTCGATGAGTGTAAATCCCGCGCAGTGAGAGACATTTCTTCTAACTCGCCCCGCCAAAAATTCGCTTTGCCGGCCGGCAATCCTTTGGTCCGCCCGGCCAAATTTTCTCGCCCCGCACATCATGGTACTGCTTATTATAGACTACAATTCATTTGACTAACGCCCTGATTACATCTGATGCACTCCGCGGTTGAACTTGCCTGGTAGATTATAACATAACAGGCCGCGATAACGCAACCCTTTTTCTCTAAAATAAGGTGTATGGAATAACAAATGCAACAAAAAA
>DQCG01000023.1 GCA_003533825.1 Phycisphaerales bacterium | reverse complement strand
GATAAAGTTCGGCGATTTTTTGGTTCTGGCCGGGCTGTTTGCTTGGCTGCTTGATATCTCCTGCGATTTTATCCAGCTTTTCTGCTGTTAATCGCTTCCTGTTCTTGACCTTTTCAGAATATGCCTTGTCCTCGGTTATCTGAAAATCTATTTGCTTGAGCACTGATGTGATTTGTGCCCGCTCATCTTTAGTCAAAAACTCGTTGTTTCTGAGGTTTTCAAGATGTGTTTTGGCCTCGATTAGCTGGTCTTGCTTAATCAAATCATCGACCGTCTGGAATTTCTCCAGGGCCAGCTTCCTCTTTGCTACGGCTGACTGCGCCTTTTCAAGGTGCGCGCGCAGCTCCTCACGCCCTGAAGGCGTCAGATACTCCTGGTAACCCTGGGCCATAACAAAGGTTTTGGCTGCCTGCTCATAGTAACCTTTGTTATATTCTCCCTTACCAGCCTCAACGTAGCTCTGGACGATTTGCCGGAATGCCGCCTCTCGGTCAGTTGCTCCGTTTTCCTGCGACCGAGTCACTCCAGGCGCTGTGATTATCAGCAATAAAATCGATACCACGACAATAGACAGGCACTTCCTGTCACAAGATTGGGTCAAGAAACTTGGCTTGCTCAAAATAAACCTCCTGCCAAAAAAAACCACCCTCTTAGTGAATTTTTAACAAATTACTGTTACGAAATACTCCAGATTCAAGAACTAACCGGACTTATAATAACTCAAGTTTATAGGAAAACATTTTTTTTTGCAAGAGAAAAATTTGATTTATGCCCGCTTGGCCAATAATATCTGGATTATCATTCCCTTAACTGAAAAATATGGGCGAACCGAAGGAAAAAATAGTAATATGAAAAATGCGTTTTTTTAGGTCAGAGCAGGGATTTGGAAAGGAAATTGGGAAACTTAGACATTGAAAAACGGGTACTATGACGAAAAAACGCTACATATTGGCTGTTGAAACATCCAGCAGAATAGGTTCTGTTGTGATTGCTCTCGGTGAAAAAATGCTCGGAGAAACAGTATTTTCTGCTCCTTTAAGGCATAGTGCCGAGATTTTTCCTGCAATTTGCGGCCTACTCGACCAGTTCGACCTTAAGCCCGGCCAAATCGAACATGTTTATATTTCCGGCGGGCCCGGCAGCTTTACCGGTCTGCGAATAGCCACAACACTCGCCAAAACAATGCAACTGGCAAATGCTGCAAAAATTGTGACGGTCGATACGCTCGATGTGGTCGCCGCCAATGTCATCGACCTAACCAATAAAAAAAATATGTCGATGTCGAATCATAAATTTCCCGCCATGAACTGCAAAAGAGTCGCTGCCGTTCTTGACGCCAAGCGAGGCCAGTTCTTTATCGCCGTCTACGATTGCGAAACAAACGACCGGCGGCAGGCCGAAGGGTGGGCAGTCTGGAGAAAAATACTCCCGGATTCCTTGATGACTATATCACAGTTCCTAACTCGATTTGCCTGCAAAACCAAACCAATATGGCTGCTCGGCGATGGATTGCTGTATTATAAGGATAAGTTTCAGGCCGATGGAGTTCACTTTTTAGATGAGAAGTACTGGAGCCCACGGGCCGGCAAAGTTCACCTGCTCGGCCGGCAAATGGCTTTGAAAGAACAATTCGCCGACGCCTTGACACTCACCCCCAATTATCTGCGCAAACCGGATGTCACTATAAAAACACGGTGATTCCCGAGTTTGATTTATTATTTGCCCATTACCGCACCTGCCGCTATCTGCTCGGCGAAAACACAACAAGAACGTCAGCCGAATAAAAAGGGGCCTATACCGAATCGAACGATACAAGCCCCTGAATAATACAAATACCTGTTTAATCACAATAATATTTACTCGGCAGCATCCACTTCTGATCGATACAGCCGAATGTCATCGAAGAACATTTTTCCTGCTCCGCCGGGAGTTGTTATATTGCCTTGGGTGCCGACGCCGATTGCGATTCTGTCTATATCGGTCAGATTGATTCCCTGATCGGCAAAACTCTGCAGAGGAATAACCCACTCGGTCCAGGTTCCTGTCTGTGTCGCCGCGGGATCATCGTGGTAAATCGCTATAGGATCGCCGGTTCGATTGGACAGGGCTACGTACATTCGCTCGGCATCGTTATTCAATGTGCCCCTGAACCAAATCGTCAGCTTGTCCACATTCTGCTCAGTCCAGTCACGCGGATAATCCAATGTAAGCTCTGCTTCGGAATAATTCGAGTAACCCTGTTTATTGTTATCGTAAGACACCGGCATCGATTTTCCGCCGCCATGGACGATAGTTTCTTCACAATAAGAAGGGGTCGTTTCGTCGCCCACTGCCGAACCCGTGCCGTTACCGGCAGAGTAAGGTGGATTATCAGGCGTGCCGAAGCCGAGCCCGTCAAGCCATGCGTACCATATCTGGTTGTCACCGGCATCGTAATCCTCAAAATCGTCCACCGAAATGAAGTCGGCCGTCGTGAAGCTCCAGAGAGGACCTTTCGAGGTATTACCGAGACTA
>DQCG01000709.1 GCA_003533825.1 Phycisphaerales bacterium | reverse complement strand
ATTCGTTTCCGCAACAGGAACTAATTATAAATTATAACGGCTGAAAACTCCGCGTCAAGCAAAATTTGACTCTAAAATTGTATCCTTGTTATTCGTGGTTCCCGGTAGTTCCAAATCATTTTCCTTGACTTGATAGCACAAATTTGGTACTTTTATGCGCTTTCTACTTTTTTAGTGCTTCTTCTGAGGTTTTGGATATGAATGCAGAAATTAGCGCGTTGGCACTGACCGCAGCTTTTTTAGGCTTTTTCCACACAATAATAGGTCCCGACCATTATTTACCATTCGTAATGATGTCCTGGGCTCGGAAGTGGTCATGGGTAAAAACGACTGTAATAACCATCCTGTGCGGGCTCGGGCATATCGCAAGCTCGGTCGTGCTGGGATTGATAGGCGTGTGGCTTGGGCTGGTGCTCAAGAAGCTGACGATAGTGGAATCGTTTCGCGGATCCATCGCGGCGTGGTTACTGATCGGATTCGGGCTTGTGTATTTCGTATGGGGACTTCGCCGGGCGTACCGTAACCGGCCGCACGAGCACAGGCATTTTCACGATAGAGATTTACGCCACACGCACGAGCATAGCCACGATCAGGAGCACGCTCACGTTCACAACGGCCCCAGCAAGGTGAGCATCGCGCCATGGGCGCTGTTCGTGGTTTTTGTTTTCGGGCCGTGTGAGGTCTTGATTCCCACGCTGATGTATCCCGCCGCCACAGGCGGCTGGACCGGCGTGATAGTAGTTACAAGCGTGTTCGGTGTGGCGACAATTGCAACGATGGTCGGGGTGGTCCTTCTCGTCCGCGCAGGTGTGAATTTCGTCCGGCTAAGTATCCTGGAACGATTCGCCCACGCCATAGCCGGCGCGACGATATGCCTGTGCGGCCTGGCAATACAATTCGGGCTGTAAGTAATAACAATCCGATAAACAGCATTACCCAAATTAAAAAGGGCCGGCAGCCCCGCATGTCCCCAGGGGATGCCCGCCGTGAGGTGTCCCCCAGGGATTACGGTACTGTCGGACCTTTGAATATACTAAGCGTTTTGTTTTGTGTCGCGGGCGTCCCGCTCTCGAATCGCGGGCTGGAAGCCCGCGACACAATAGATGCCTTCGACACGTGGCCTACTGTGCCAGGGCTGCGATTTGTTATGGGCTCACGGCACGATTGTAGATGCGGACATCGTCGATTAGGCCGGAGAAGTAGGTTCCGGGTTCCATTGCCTTACCTGTACCGATGTATAGACCCATTTGAGAGCCTTCCAGACCGGGCTGTATGTCGTCTGCTACCGCGACGCCATCAACATAGAGAGTTCTGTTCGAGCCATCCCAAACAAGACCTATGCGGTGCCATTGCCCATCGGTTATAACTGTTTCGGAATACAGAGGACCCGCGGAACGACCAGTACATTTCAATTCCGTCATCAAATTGCCCTCGGCATCTACTGTCAGCCAGTTGGCCATAGCCTGTTGCGATACAAAGACCTGCCCCGGCACACCATCCTTGATCCATACGTAAACACTGAAAGGATCATCTGCCGGATTCAGGATTGCACCAGTAATGCCATAGCCATCGATACCATCCAACTGAAGCGCACCATCTATTTTTCCACCATCGGGCTGCCACGTAGCGCCACCGACAACAACAGCATCGTTATCACCGGCACTATCAACAGCAAACATACCATCTGTCTCGTCCAATGCCCAGTGAGCTATTAGTGCGGGATCATAAGCCTCCTCAAATAAATGCTCAGCAAGAACCTTAAGATCTTCGATATCGACAGTGCCGTCACCCCAGGGCATCGGGCCAATGTCGCACAACGGCTCGTCCATGCCCCAATGGTCAACCATGATGCACATGTCTTCAGCGTCGACAATTCCATCGCCGTTGAGGTCAACGATGGGGATGACAGACACCTGGTATAAGTCGGCCCCGCCGTGGTCTCCAGGGCGGCCGTCTCCATAGTAATCTGAAAAATACAGCGTAAGGCCGTCGGCTGAGATGCTCGGCGCATCATCCCAGTAGGTCGTGTTGATGCTTGGGCCAAGGTTAATCGGCTCGCCCCAGGCGCTGTCTTTCGTCTTCCGCCTGGTCAGCCATATGTCCGGATCCCAACCACCTGCCGCGTTGAACCGGTCCGAGGCGAAGAAGAGAGCTAGGCCATCAGCTGAGATACTTGGTTCACGTTCGGAGTCGGGACCATTTACAGTGGGTCCAAGATTCACTGGGTTGCCCCAAAGATCGTCTTTCGTCGGCCGCTTGCTTACCCAGAGATCCTCATACGCGTACCCGCCCGGCCGTCTGGACTTGAAGTATAGCTCTAGCCCATCAGCCGAGACGCTTGGGCCACCGTCACGTTCTGAGCTGTTGACAGTAGCCCCGAGATTCACTGGGTCGCCCCAAGGCTTGTCTATCGTTTCCCGCACCGCCATCCATATGTCTGTACCACCATGTCCCCCGAGCCGATTGGCCTCAAAGTATAGCTCCAGTCCATCAGCCGAGATGCATGGAGCCCAGTCCTCACCGCTCCTGTTAACGGTCGAGCCAATATTTGCTGGCTCTGTCCACGGGTCGTGGATTGTCTCGCGCCTGGCAATCCATATGTCCCAGTCACCCACTCCGCCGGGCCGCCTGGACATAAAGTAGAGTTCCAGTCCGTCGGCTGAAATACTCGGCATCTGCTCGTCGTACTGGCTATTTACCACGGGGCCCAGATTCGTGGGTACGCCGAAGGTGAAATCAGCCTTCGCATTCCCGCCGCCAATCACAATCGCGGCCATAAATCCCACTAACAACAATCTCATTCTGTAACCATCTAACCATTTCATTTCTCTGTCCTTTCAAAAAATGTTAACAATTCTTGCCTTCATGACTTGTTCTGCCGGCCGGGCTCTGTCATCAAAAGCTTTCACCCATTACTCTGCAGGCAAAACAAGAATGCTGCGCGATTTATGAAAAAAAATGTGAAATTATGGTCTCCACGGTGCATTTCCCGTTCGAGAGACCGATTTCAAGGTTTTCTCAATACTCGAAATTTGGTAAAATGGGATTTGTTCGGCGAGTGCTCGCCGATGCGGGTCTATTCTTCGTTGTCAATTGGAGGCGCTGGACATGGCATACCCTGATCAGACAGGTATGGGCGGAGCAAGGCAGGCCTTCCTCACGACCCAGTGGTCCCTTATCGAGAACATCCAGGACGGCAAGGATCATGATGAGGCTCTGATTGGCTCCTTGCTGAAACAATACTGGAAGCCCATATACTGCTATTTGCGATGCAAAGGTCATGGCAATGAGCAGGCCAAGGATCTGACACAGGGCTTTTTCCATGAGGTCGTGCTGAACCGGGACCTTGTTGGACGAGCGGATCAATCCCGAGGTCGCTTTCGCTCCTTTCTCCTCCATGCCCTCAAGCAGTATGCACACAAACAAAGCCACAAAGAAAGATCTCAAAAACGGATAATAGCGGAGAAATTGGTCTCTCTCGACATGGAAGAGGAGCCCACCTTGCCAGAAAGCGTATCGCAAACTACAGCAGAGGAGTCATATCATTACGCCTGGCTGTCGTCTATACTGGAGCATGTCCTTAAAGAGGTGAAAGATACCTTCGAGAAGCAGGGGATGGATATTCACTGGGCTCTTTTCAATAAACGCGTTGTATGGCCCATTTTCGGCGACCGATCCCCACCCTCTCTGGCTGAACTTTGTGAGTCCTACGATATTGAGGGCGTCAAAAAGGCCTCCAATATGATTATTACGGTCAAACGTCGTTTTCGTGCAGTTCTGATGCAACATGTTCGTAATACAGTCCTTTCCCAGGGCCAGGCACCTGATGAGCTGGAAGAATTATTACAATTTTTTCCAAAAAGCGCGCAGCATTTTCAATGAGCCTGCAGAGTTAATAGTAGAAGAACAGTTGAAGCGTCGACCCCCTTGGGGGCAACAGTGGCTATCATCGGCATGAAGATTAATTTAGGAGTAGTTCGGTGAACCAAAAAGATTCGATATTTGGAGTTGAACCAGATCGTTTAAGACAATTGGTTCGTTCCGGCATGGACGTAGACGATGCAGAAGTTGAAGATAAGCCCCCGGCGAGCGGGCATATCGGTGGACTGATGGAACGGCTAGGAACTCGTATTGGTTGCTACAAGCTCCTGCGGCTTCTGGGCGAAGGCGGGATGGGAATGGTTTATTTAGCCGAACAGGAGCAGCTCATCCGTCGCCGGGTGGCCCTGAAGATCATCAAGCCCGGTATGGATTCCAAGCAAGTCCTCGCGCGTTTTGAAGCTGAGCGTCAGGCCTTGGCTTTGCTGGAACATCCCAACATTGCCCAGGTTCATGATGCAGGCACGGCAGATAGCGGCCGTCCTTACTTTGCGATGGAATACGTCAAGGGTCTTACTATCACGGATTTCTGCGACCGTCATACTCTGAGCATCGAAGACCGGCTACGCCTGTTCCAACAGGTCTGTGCTGCTCTACAGTATGCCCATCAGAAGGGTATAATCCACAGAGATATAAAACCTTCAAACATTCTCGTTTCCAACGAAAATGATCAGATAATCCCGAAGATTATTGACTTTGGTGTGGCTAAGGCCATTAGCCAGCCATTGACAGAGCGCACGTTAGTAACGGAAGAGAGCCAATTGATCGGCACGCCGGAATGCATGAGTCCCGAACAAGTAGAACTTGCCAATGAGGATATCGACACTCGTTCCGATATCTATTCCTTGGGAGTACTCCTGTACGAGTTGCTGATCGGAGTCTTGCCTTTCGATTCGGAGACTCTTCGCGGAGGCGGAGTGGAGCATATCCGGAAGGTCATCCGTGAAACTGACCCCAAGACACCGAGCACCCGGTTGACAAGACTCGGGGACGAGGCCAGGATAGTCGCTGAAAACCGCCGGACTGAGATTGCAACGCT
>DQCG01000506.1:8342-13341 GCA_003533825.1 Phycisphaerales bacterium | reverse complement strand
AACCGGCTGAAGTGGCCGCCGAGCCGCAGGAAAAGAAGCCGGGCTTTAAGTATCTGCCTGTTTTATCGCCTGCGGGAGGGGAAACTATAAAGGTCGAGTGGGACGACAAGGAGAAAATTGGAACCGTAACAGGCCGGTTCTATCTCAGTCAGAAGCAGGATGAAAAGGGCGGGCTGCTGGAACTGCAGGCCGACAACGCGGTTATATTTTTATCCGGGGAACAATCCGACCCGAATGAGGGCAAAAGCGGAACCGAAGACAGGCTGGCCGGTATGCAGGCAATCTATATGTCCGGCGACATTGTGATGACCAAAGGCCCGCGAACGATTCGGGCCGATGAAATATACTACGATTTCGAGAGGAAAAAAGCGATCGCGATAAATGCGGTAATGAGAAATTTCGATGCCTCCCAAGGGATTCCGATTTACGTCAGGGCGGCCAAGCTCCGGCAGATTTCGGAAAACGAATTTGCCGCCGACGATATCACTCTGACGACCAGCGAGTTTTACCTGCCTCAGATTTCATTTAACGCTTCGAATATAAAAATCACCGATACGACGCCTACCGACGAGCAGCAGGGCCGGGCTACCAAAAGCAGCTATGATGCACAGATGCGTGATGTGCGATTGAAGATGTACGATACGACCATTTTCCACTGGCCTTTTATACGGAGTAATCTGCAAAGGCCCGATGTTCCGATTAAAAGCGTCCGTTTCGGCCACGACAGTATCTGGGGTACGACAGTTGAGACGCGGTGGTACCTGGCACGGCTGCTGGGTTTACAGGAGCCGGAAGGGACGGACAGCACCTTAGCGCTGGACTATTACAGTGATCGCGGTGTCGGCGGCGGAATAGAGACTCGATACGCAGGAGAGGACTATTTAGGCAGAATTTTAGGTTATATTATTCATGATAGAGGCGAGGATCGGCTCGGGAGGGACAGCAGCCGTAGGAATCTTGAGCCGGAACGCCAACTCCGCGGACGATTCCACTGGCAGCACAGGCAGTTCCTGCCCTACAATTGGCAGCTTACCACCGAAGTCGGTTATACGTCCGATAAGAACTTTTTAGAGAGTTTTTACCGAAACGAGTTCAATGTCGGCAAGGAGCAGGAAACGCTCATTTATTTGAAGCGTATCGAGGACAACTGGGGCCTTTCTTTTTTGGGCAAGGCGCGAATAAATGACTTTGTAAATAAGCTGGAAGAATTGCCCACCGCCGAATTCCACTGGACAGGTCAGTCATTTTTCGACGACAAACTCACATTCTACAGCGATACTCAGGTCAGCAGGTTACGTCAACTTTACTCCTCATCCTATACAACACACGGTTCGGAGCAGTTCTTTTCGTTTGCCACGACACGAAACGAGGTTGATATGCCGATAGCGGTCGGCAAGGCAAAAATCGTGCCTTTCGTGGCCGGGACCGTAGCTTATGAAGATAGATTGGGTTTCTATAGAGAGCTTGATGGCTCAGTGGCCGAGGGGCAGGAGAAAGTCTGGTTCGGTGAGGTCGGAATGCGTGCTTCAACGCAGCCATACTGGAAAGTTTTTCCGAATGTTCGGTCAGAGCTTTGGGACTTAAATCAGCTTCGACACCTAATAAAGCCGTATATGACGGCCGTTACCTATACCCAGGAAGATTCGGTTATCGAACAGAGAGATACTCTGAACGTAGGTATCTCACAACGGCTGCAAACAAAACGCGGTTTAGGTGAAAAACAACGAAATGTTGACTGGATGCGGCTGGATATGGACGTTACGTTTGTAAATAATCCCGGCGACTCTTCGGCCGGACCGGATAAATTTATTTGGAATAAACCGTTTATTCCGCCGATAAATTCATTCAGCCGAGGGATTCCGCAACAAGACAGGCGCGGAACCGATTTATTCGGTCCGAGGCGAAACTATTTCGGGGCCGACTATAGCTGGCTTCTGAGCGACACCACGGCCGTTTTGTCCGATATGAACTTTGACATGCAAAGCGGGGTCGTGCAGCAATTTAATGTCGGTTTTTCGCACCTTAGATGGCCTAATCTACAATATTATATAGGAAGCAGATATTTAAGGAGGCTTGATAACGGCCATGGCGAATACGGGTCAAACGCCTTTACCCTCGCGGTAACTTATGTACTTGACCCGCGATATACGGTAGTTTATGCCCAGCAGCTCGATTTCGACTACGGGAAAACAGTAAGAAGCGATATAACGCTGATCCGGCAGTACCACAGGATGTACTGGGGCCTGACGTTTAGTGCGGACCAATCGCTGGACAGGCAGGCTATTACTTTTAGTCTGTGGCCTCAGGGCGTGCCGGGGCTGTCGATTGGCGAGAGAAGATTCATGGGATTGGGCGGCTCGGCGGGCTATTGATAGTTAATTGTCAAGACATGAAAAAACTTGCATAATTTAAGTGGAACGTATATTATTTATGGAAATCCGTTTTTTTGATTTCCTCGACTAATCGGGTTGGACCTTTGTTCAAGGTTTGTTGTTATTTGAAGAGGGAAAATCCAACGATATTTTTTCCTTTTCAATGTATGCCTGTCTTCAATTTGTCAAGGCGGCATAATTGAGCTTTCGGGTACCGGCAACGCCAAGTTAAGGTTTTGCGGAACTCCGGTAGATAATTGATTTTTTAAGGAGAATAGTATGGCTTTAGTGAACACTAAAAAGATGTTTGAGATGGCTTATAAGAACGGCTATGCAATAGGCGCTTTCAATGTAAATAATATGGAAATCACGCAGGGCATTATTAACGCTGTGGCCGAAGAAAAGGCCCCGCTGATCCTGCAGATATCCAGAGGTGCTCGCAAATACGCAAAAAACAGCTATCTCAAGGCAATTATCAATGTGGTTGTTGCGGAAAATCCTGATATTCCCGTCGCGATAAACCTCGACCACGGCGATACTTTTGAGACCTGCAAGGAATTCGTCGACGACGGTTTTACATCGGTTATGATAGACGCATCGAGCAAGCCTTTTGCGGAGAATATCAGTGAAACCAAGAAGGTAGTTGAGTACGCCCACGCCAGGGATGTGGTCGTCGAAGCCGAGTTAGGCCAGTTGGGCGGCATCGAAGAGGACGTTGTCGGCGTTGCCCAAGACGACATCAGCCAGCATCTGGCCGACCCGAACCAGGTCGAGGAGTTTGTCGCGAAGACCGGTGTAGATTCTTTAGCTGTCGCTATAGGCACGAGCCACGGTGCCTACAAGTTCAAGAAGGAACCGAAGCTGGCTTTCGACGTGATCCAGGAGATCGCCGAAAAACTGCCCGGATTTCCGCTGGTGATGCACGGTTCGAGCAGTGTGCTGAAGGAGTTCGTAGATCTGATTAACAAGTACGGCGGCAATATGCCTAACGCGATGGGCGTTCCGGAACAAGCCGTAAGCGAGGCGGCAAAGATGGCAGTCTGCAAGGTCAACATCGATACGGACCTGCGACTTGCCCTGACCGCTAAAATCAGGCAGGTCTTCGCGGAAACACCCGCGGAATTTGATCCTCGCAAGTACCTCGGGCCGGGCAGAGAGGCGATTAAGGCAATGGTCAAGCACAAGCTGCACGTTCTGGGTTGCGCAGGAAAAGCTGCTGAGTGCATGTGAAAAATAGTAAACATTAACCATGAAATCCGAAACGAAGCCGGATGATCGACTGTTAAATCACCTGTAAAAGGGATTTTTGAGAGTCGGAGGTATTGGAGTTTCGAATTTGTTTCGGATTTCAATATTCAATTTTGGATTTAACACGAAATGCAAGACACAAGATACATGACACGCAATTTGATACGATTGATCTGGTTGTTAACGATAGTATTGTCGATCGCCCCCTGCACAAGTGAAGCCGCCGGATCTGTTTCGGCCGACTCCAGTGTTATCGGGCAAGCTTGTAATCTGATTTACGAGGGAAAATTCGAAGCCGCCGACAAGCTGATAAAACAAACCGGCAAGAATAATTCGGCTCAACTCGGTACAACCACTCCCCGGCTTTTGGAGGTTGTCGACCAATACAAGAGTATCAGCCAACACCGCCAGTCCGCTCAAGAAGCTGCGTATAAAGAGGCGCTCGCAGAGATGGAAAAGTTGCAGGCGCAGGCGGATGCCAACGACGTGAACGATGCAAACTCCACGGACGATATCGCTTCGATACTCTCGGCCATAGCCAAGACCAGTGAATTTGCAGACGAGACACAAAAAAAGCAACTACTGTCTGATTCGTTTGTAAAAGAGGTGATGCAAAAAGCGATAGACAAGGCCGCACAGTTCGAGGTTGAAGGCAAATGGCTCGATGCATATACAAATTGCTACGGATGGCTTGTGGCAATCGATCCAAATAATGAGGGATATTCGGATTACGCCCAGCAGCTTCTGGATAAGGCTACTATCGCAGTCGCTTTTGAGGACAGCCCCTGCGAAACCAGCGAGGAACGTTTTCAGGGTGTGAGGGGAGAGTTGTTTATTCGGGCGATTAATTTCCTGAATTCTCATTACGTCAGCATTATCAATTACAACGAAACGGCTGAAAAAACCGTCGAACGCTGCAAACTGCTGGCAGAGGTTATATCGACATCATCCCGGCTTAGTGAGGACTCAACAAATGACATAAACAGCAGCTTAAAAGAGATAAAGGGTAATTTGGAGCCCGCGAAGCTTGCTGACTGGTCGTCGTCTCTAACGGAATTGCTGGATGAAGCCAAATCCACATCAGGCGGACTCGCACGGCTCAATAAGAAGAAGTTTTTGGAGCTTTTTGAAAACGTCCTCAAACTGAACCAATCAACAATAAACTTGCCCCGGTCGGTTCTTATTGCCCAATTCGTAGAAGCCGCGCTATCTACACTTGATCCTTATACGGTCATCGTCTGGCCCAGGCAGGTGAAGGACTTCGAACAGATGATGACCAGTGAGTTTACAGGCATTGGAATCGAGATTTCGAAACCAAAAGGGCTGCTTACGGTATCGAGTCTCCTGCTTGATACTCCGGCGTTCAACTCTAATCTCGA
>DQCG01000506.1:8071-8333 GCA_003533825.1 Phycisphaerales bacterium | reverse complement strand
GCGGCAAAAAAAATAAAGGGGCCGGCGGGAACTAAAGTAAAATTGAAAGTAAGACGTCCGAACGATGACAAGAAGACGGAGGACGAAGTTTTTGACGTAATTATAACCAGAGGAACAATAACCGTCCCGACGGTTCGCGGCTGGCAAAGAACCCATGAAGGTAAATGGCTGCATATGATCGACGAGAAGAACAAAATCGGCGTTGTCCGCCTTACGAGTTTTGCCGCCGACACAGCTTCGGGCCTTGAAAAAGTATTGCTTG
>DQCG01000506.1:0-7961 GCA_003533825.1 Phycisphaerales bacterium | reverse complement strand
CCGATCTACGAAACGGCACACAAGAGGAAAACGCATCCGAATTATCCGCTCGTCATATTAATCAATTCCAACTCGGCCAGTGCTTCTGAAATTGTGGCCGGGGCATTGGCTGACGTGAGATACAAAAGAGCGGTATTGGTCGGAACAAGGACTCACGGCAAAGGCAGTGTGCAGGGAATAACAGGCATTCTCGGCGGCGGTGCGCAGTTGAAATATACAATGGCGTATTACCACTTACCTTCCGGCCAAAGAGTCGAAAGCAAGGACGCAATGGAAAAACTCGACAGGAAAGACTGGGGTGTTGCACCACATGTTGAGGTGGAATTGAGAAGCGATGAACTCAAAAAGATGATCGAAGTGCAGAGGGATAACGACGTGCTGGTGAAGGCCAACCATGAAGGCAACGGCGATGACTTTAAAAAGCGAACGATCGAGGAAACTCTCGCCGCCGATCCGCAATTGGCGGTCGGTCTCCTAATTGTTCAGAGCAAACTAATTCAAGATGAGACGCTCGCGCAGGCGGTTAACTAACCTCCGTATCGATAACTTTTCATTTTTTACAGGTGTATTAATTTGTCAAAGGCAGAAGATGTAAGCAAGTTTGAACGGCAAAGACAGGAAAAGCTGTCCCGGATCAAAGAGTTGGGCGCCGAGCCTTACGGCAATCGATACGAAGGCACCGAGCCGGCCGAAGATATCAAGAGCGGATTTAATGAAGACGACACGACACAAAAGGCAAATTGTGCCGGCAGAATCGTACTCCTGAGAGACATCGGCAAGCTAATTTTTATGACGTTACGTGATCGCAGCGGCACCATTCAGGCCGGCTTGAGCAAGAAGCTGCTGGGTGAGCAGTGGCAATTGGCTAAATTGCTTGAGCTCGGCGATATCATCGGCGCCACCGGCCAGTTGGGCAAAACCAAAACGGGCGAGATCACAATCTGGACCGAACAGGTCGTGCTCCTGAGCAAATGCCTGCTGCCCCCGCCGGAGAAATTTCACGGCCTGGCGGATATCGACCAGCGGTACAGGCAGAGATACGTAGACCTGTGGGCCAATCCCGAAGTGATGGAGCGATTCAAGAAACGCAGCGCAATCGTTACTACGATTCGCGATTTTCTCACGTCCAGAGGCTTCCTGGAAGTTGAGACGCCGATGATGCAGACTATCGCCGGCGGAGCTGCGGCAAAGCCTTTTATCACGCATCATAACAGTCTGGATATGGATTTGTTTCTGAGGATTTCGCCGGAGCTGTTTCTAAAAAGGTTGCTCGTCGGCGGAATGGAAAAGGTCTTCGAAATAAACCGGAATTTCCGCAACGAAGGACTCAGCCGGCAGCACAATCCGGAATTCACCATGATAGAAGTGTATCAGGCATACGCCGATTACAACGTGATGATGGATCTGACCGAGGAGGTCATATCACTTTGCCTGGAGAAACACGGCAGCGGAAAACAAATCCGGTTCGGCGAGCTCACTATTGATTTCACCCGGCCATGGCGGCGGGCTAAATACGCAGACCTGCTGAAAGAATACGGCGGCTGTGACATTAACGACATAGACGCAGTCAGAGCAAAAGCCCGGCAGCTCGAGCTGGACGAAGCCCAGATGGACAATGTGGTAGTTGTCAACGAAGTTTTCGAGACTACGGTTGAGAATAATCTTGTAGATCCGACTTTTGTGATAGATTATCCGGCCCAGTTGTGCCCCTTAACGAGACGCAAGAAGGACGACCCGAAATACGCCGAACGTTTCGAATTATTTATCGGCAGAATGGAACTGGCAAACGCTTATACCGAATTGAACGATCCGGCAATACAGGAAGAAAACTTCCATATCCAGCTTCGCGGACAGGAAGAGACAATGGCGACTATGGACAGTGATTTTATAGCGGCATTGAAATACGGTATGCCTCCGGCCGGCGGACTGGGGATTGGAATCGACAGGTTGATAATGGTGCTTACAGGTGCCGAAAGTATCCGTGACGTGGTGCTGTTTCCTCTGCTAAGACCCGCAAAAACTTAGGACTTAATCCCGCATAAAACACCGCGTAAAACGTGAGGCTATACTGACGACTAAGTACTGACGACCAATACTATGTTGAAATTATTTTTATGGCTGCGATATTTACGTAAGAGAAAAATCGTCTTCTTGAGTATTGCCGCAGTTGCTCTTTCCGTGTCGCTGCTGATAGTTGTCGCAAGCCTGTTCACCGGTTTCATCGATACATACGAACAAGCGGCCGTCGAGGCAGTAGGTGATGTTATCCTGATTCAACCGATGACATTTGCGAAATACCCGCTGCTGATCGAGCAACTGGAGCAAACCGAATCGATCGAGGCGGCAACGGCAATGATATCCGGTTACGGCCTGCTGCACCTGGGCAGGGGTAATGTTCGGGCTGTGGAAGTCTGGGGGATTGAGCCCGCCGGTAGAGCAAAAGTGACGGGATTTGCCCGGTTTTTGCGCAGGCAGGGCAAAGAAGCAGGAGAGCCCTCTTTCAATATCCCGGATTCTCCGGAAATAATCGGCGGATTTGTAGGAATTGGTGTGCTGGGTGAACCTGACGAGCAGACGGATGAATATGATTACGACGCTGCCGAGAAGATGCTCGGCCGGCCAGTTGTTCTGACCACTGGAACTGTGACAGGACAAGATAGCTCGGATGGTTCGAGGCCCGAGTTCAAAAGACAGGTTATGAGATTCGCTATCGTGGATATTACCGAAACGGGGGTCTATCAATTCGACAGCGGCTGTGTGTATCTGCCGATCGAGAAGCTGCAACGGACTTTATACCCTGATGAAAAATCACCGGTCGCCAGCCAGATCTTGATCAAGCTTGCAGATAATACCGATGCGGATGTTGCCCTGGCTGTGATTCGCGGGGTATGGCGCACGTTTGTCGAGGAGCAGCTTGACGCTGATCCTTACCTGATGACATCAACAGCAATCAACACAGCCAGACAGTTGCAAAGCCAATATATCGCCGCGTATGAAAAACAAATGGGGGTGTTGTTGTTGATCTTTGGTGTCATCAGCTTCGGTGTCGTTCTCCTGGTCTTTTGCATATTTTGTATGATTGTCAGGCTCAAACAAAAGGACATTGCGATTATCAAAAGCTGCGGGGCGACAAGCAGCTCGGTAGCGATTGTTTTTGTTGGTTTCGGCGCATGTGTCGGAGCGGTCGGCTCGGCTCTCGGCGCCGTCCTCGGATACGTTATCACAAGGAATATTAATACGATTGAAGACTGGATCAGGATAATATTCGGGTTGAAGCTCTGGAAGAGCAGTGTGTACTTATTCAGTAAGATACCCAACGAAGTGAACTGGTCCTGGGCACTGCGTATTGTATTACTGGCAATTATAGCAGCGGCGATAGGAACACTGATACCGGCTATCGTCGCGGCAAGAACAAAGCCGGTTGAAATCCTGCGATACGAATAATCCGGGCCGAACAGAGATTTTCGAAATTCCATGTGACGGAATTATGTACAAAATTATTCTCGCAACCAGGTATTTATTGAAACGCCGAATAACGTATTTCGCGGTGCTTGCGGTTGCGCTTAGCGTCTTTATTGTTCTTGTGGTAATGACCGTTATGGCGGGGCTTGTCAATGAATTCAAAGAGAAGAATCACCGCTTCGCAGGTGACTGCGTCGTCGGGACCGAATCATTGGTGGGTTTTGCATACTACGAAGATTTTGTAAAGCTGGCCGAACAACAGGATTTTGTCGAGGCCGTTTCACCGGCGATAAAAAGCTTCGCACTGAAAAGACGCAGAGGCTCGGAGCAGGACGACATCACTGAGATTATGGGGATCGATCCGGTCAGACATAGTCAGGCGACCGGCTTTGGAAATACCCTGTATTTCCATAATGATGATGTGTCCAGAACATTTGAGATTGCAAACGACGCGAACCTGGTCGGATGTGTATTAGGTGACTTTATGCTTCTTCAGGATAGCAATAGTCGAAATTATAGTGCAACCAGCCTTCCCCGGATACCCTACTCGATAAGTTGCTTCCCCTTGACCGCAAGGGGAGCCCTGGCCCGGGCGGGTACGGATATGGTCAACACGAAAACTTTTTACTTTAGCGACCAATCGACCACCGATCTGCCGCGGATTGACGGCTCGCTTGTTTATCTTCCATTCGAGCAGGCTCAACAGCTTTGCGGCATGGCAGGATCCAACAAGAGGGCTTCCCGGCTGCACATACGGTTCAAGCCGGACGTCAAAATACAGGCCGGATGCGAAAAAGTACAGTCGTTATGGCAGAAATTCAGGCAGGACAAGGCCGGCGAAAAACAGGCATACTCGCTGGATACGGTCACTGTCCAAAGCTGGAAACAATACAGGCGTTCGTCTATCGCACCATTGGAGAATGAGCAAACGGAGATGAGCGTTATGTTTGGATTTGTGGGAATTACGACTGTCTTTATTGTTTTGGTTGTTTTTTATATGATTATCAGCCATAAAAGTAAAGACATCGGGATACTGAAAAGCATAGGCGCCTCGAACATCGATATTATCGAATTGTTTTCCGGGTATGCCTTCTTAGTGGGTATAATCGGGTCAGGCTTAGGTTTATTGGCCGGCTGGATCTTCCTGCTGAAAATAAACCCAATAGAAGGCTGGCTTTTTAGGCATTTTGGATTTCAACTGTGGGACAGAACGATTTATGCTATAGGCGATATTCCAAATAAGGTCGAGTTTAAGATTCTGGCGACCATTGTCGTTTCGGCGATAATCGCGTGTCTTGTCGGCGCACTGATACCGAGCGTGCAAGCGGCAAGACAAAAACCAGTGGAGACTTTGCAGGTTGGCCAATTATAATTGATTATGAGTAAGAACGATTTCATATTAAAAGCTGAAGGACTTCATAAATCTTATCGGATGGGCACTAACGAAGTCCGGGTTCTCAAAGGCGTCAATTTGAATGTAAGAAAAGGCGAATTTGTAGCAATCATCGGGGCCTCCGGCAGCGGCAAAAGCACGCTTTTGCACATATTAGGCGCACTTGATAAGCCAACCAGGGGCGTTGTTAGGTTTGAAAAACGGGACTTGAGCCGGATTGGTTCCGGCGAACTGAATCGATTCCGCAACAAAATGGTCGGATTTGTTTTTCAGTTTTACCATCTATTGGACGAATTAAGTGTGCTGGAGAATGTTTTTCTGCCGGCGATGACGAGTAGAAGCATTGCAGGCTGGCTTGTGTGCCGAAGACAGGCGAAAAACCGGGCGAAGGAGCTGCTGGCACAACTGGGTCTGGCGGAAAGAGCCAAACACAAGCCTTATCAGCTCTCCGGCGGGGAAAGGCAAAGAGTGGCGATCGGCAGGGCCCTGATGAATGAGCCGAAACTGCTTTTGGCAGACGAGCCGACAGGAAATCTTGACTCTGCAACAGGAAATGGTATCTTAGAAGTTCTTGAAAAACTTAACAGGGCCGGCCAGACTATTGTGATGGTCACCCACGATGAAAGAATCGCACGAAAAGCCGAGCGAATAGTAACATTGGTTGATGGAAAAATAGAGCACAAGAACTCCGGCAGCTTATGACCCGTGCGATTAGTAAGGAAAAATTTATGGCACAAAAAATTTGGCTTGACGGCAAACTTGTTGACCAACAAGACGCAAAAATCACTGTTTTTGATCACGGCCTGCTCTACGGCGACGGCGTCTTCGAGGGCATTCGTATATATAGCGGCAGGATCTTTGAGCTTGAAGCCCATATCAAAAGGCTTTATGAATCCGCCAAGGCGATTCGTCTTACCATCTCGATAAGCCAAAGCGAGCTTACCGGTGCAGTCGAAGAAACCGTCAAGGCAAACGGTATTTCCGACGGCTATGTCCGGCTGGTAGTGACCCGGGGAGTGGGAACGCTCGGCCTGAACCCATTCATATGCAAGAATAGCTGCATATTTGTAATCGCCGACAGCATCCAGCTTTATCCCGAGGAGCTTTATGAGAAAGGAATGAGAGTCATCAGTGCGACGACGGTGCGTAATCATCCTCTGGCGATTCCACCCCAGGCCAAGAGTCTGAACTATCTCAACAACATCCTGGCCAAGATCGAAGCCCTGGACAATGACGTACCCGAAGCGGTTATATATAATCACGAAGGATACGTTGCCGAGGCCAGCGGCGACAACGTTCTTATAGTCAAAGACGGCGTGATTTATACGCCACCGGCCGAGGCCGGGGCGCTGCCCGGAATAACGCAGCGTGTCGTTATAAAGCTGGCAAGAGAAGAAAGTCTCCAGGTCATTGAAAAAAATCTCACGAGATTTGATTTGTATGTCTGCGATGAGTTTTTCCTCACCGGTACCGCCGCCGAGGTCATCGGAATTGTGGAGATCGACGGAAGGGTGATCGGCGACGGCAAACCCGGACCGATTACAAGTCTGCTGAGAAACAAATTCTTCCAATACGCTCACGGAAAGGAGAAATAGCAGGTAGCGCATAAGCTCGAATAGCGAATGTTCGGTACGGCATTCAATTTGTTTTTGACTTTGCTGCTTTGATCGCGTCCGTCAGAGGCACAGAGATTGGCATTTGTACTGGTCTGATAATCCGGACCCCAGATTCGAATTCCTGTCCGCTATCCGTTACACACTATGCAGTCACCGATACATACTGATACACCGGCTTGGGCTCCACACAGCAAGGTCCCCGCCTTCAGGCTGATTGGTGACCAGCTAAGCAGAGTCAGAGACCTGATAATCGAGCAATTGACCGTACCTGATAAGACGGGAGATATTAACGGATTGCTCAAACATATCAGCAGTCGCAGCGGAAAGATGATTCGTCCCGGGCTGGTCCTACTCGCCGGTTGCTGCTATGGCAAAATCACAGATGAGCACATTCGTGTTGCGGCGATCATCGAGATAATTCACAACGCCACACTGTTACACGATGACGTTATCGACGAAGGCAAACAACGCCGCGGGCTGCCTACGATCAACAGTCTCTGGGGCAACGAGTCCGCCGTGTTGCTGGGCGATTTCTTACTAAGCCGCGTTTTCAAGATGTGTGCCGAGCTTGAATCGCATGCAGCCAATGTCATTGCCGCCGCCGCAGTTCGGCTCTGCGAAGGCGAACTAAGGCAGGTCGCCCAGAAGCATAACTGGCTGTTAAACGAAGCTGAATATATCGACGTTATAACTGAAAAGAGCGCCGTTCTTTTCAGCAGCTCCTGCTGCCTCGGGGGCCTTTTAGCCGGGGCAAGCGAGGCTCAGGCTCAGTCGTTGGGAGATTTTGGCCTTAATGCGGGTATAGCGTTTCAAATTACCGATGATCTGCTCGATATTGTCGGCGATGAAAGCAAAACAGGCAAAACGCTCGGCAGCGATGTCGATAAACACAAGCTGACTCTGGCCGTAATACATCTCCTAAAAGCAGTGGATGAGAAAGAAAAAGACACGATCATAACTTCGTTTCTCGATAGAAAAGATGCGCAATACGATAAAAACGCCCTGGTGGAAATGCTGGGCCGTTACGAAAGTCTGGAATATGCACGTAGTCGGGCGAGAGAGTTCGTCTCCGCCGCGAAACGGGCGCTAGCCGGCCTCAAACAAAGCGATGCTAAAGATGCCTTGATTGAAACGGCGGAATTTATGGCCGGCAGAGTCATTTGAAATCATTTTTCCCTGTGGGCATGGGTCATTCCTATTGACATAATTGGGTTGGTGACTCTTAAAGGAATGAACCAAAAAAAGGCCGGATTGTTAAGTCCGGCCTTTTTTAATTACATGGAAGCTGAATCGGCAGCTTTAGAATTTGTACGTCATACTCAAGTTGGCCCAGGTCTCGTCCTTATCGTCATTCACCGAACTATCCATTGTGATCTGATGATACACTCCCGGGGTCAGAACGAGCTCTTCGGTCAGGTTGATGCCTGTTGATACCCCGAAGACGAAGTTCGACCAGTCCTGGTCGGCATTCTGGCCGGCCGGGCCGACAC
>DQCG01000046.1 GCA_003533825.1 Phycisphaerales bacterium | reverse complement strand
TGAACTTTTGACGCAGGCATCATTTTTCAGATTTTTTACAAAATTATGAGATTTTTTTAATTTTCTTATCAACATTTAGGTGCTGAGAAACGCTACTTAAATTGAAACGGTGATTTCGGCTGGTTCTTTATTCGTGAGTCAGAATCAGGGATCCGATAGCCGCAGGAATTAAAGGCTTTTATAACTTATATTGACATAAGTATTTATAATTGTATAATAGATATTATAGCTGTTCCATTTTCCTCGCAGTAAGCTGCAGGGGGAAAGGTGAGAAGGGTGTGCAATTCGTTTTTTCAGGTTATGTCGTTTTTGAAGCAGTGAGAGTCTTTCCGATTTCAAGATTATACATATTAATTTTATGAGGAGAAGAGACATGAAGGGCCGGATCCAACTGGTACGACTGCAAGAGCTTCAAGAATATAGACTTGGAGGAATTGGTCAAAGATACGAGAGGAAAAAAACTAATGCCTTTTCCAAACACAGACTTTTTTCTGCATTATTCATTATCTGTCTCATAGCTACCCCCAAATTAAGCTTCGCTGATGATAATCATGATTGGAATGCATCGGCCTATTTCAGTACAGAATATGATAGCGGCCTTCGTATAGTCTTAGCTCACCTATCCTGGGAAGAACCTCCCAAACCCGATATGGCAACAGGATTATCCTATCGCATTTCTCATGAGGGAGGAGGCGGGAATATAATTAGCTGGGGCAACACCAGTGGTTTTATGCGTATATGGCAAGGCTGGTGTGATGCTGTCGAGTTCGAGGTTATTGTTGAAAACATAATATCTCAACCCCAGAGATTTACTATAGAGTTGAATTATTATGTAAATGGCTGGTCCTCAATCTATCATTCGTTCACCTGGGAACCGCCGCCCCTTGAAGCCTCGGAACCAGACCCGGCGGATGGTACGGTGGTGATATCGCCGCCTGGGGAGCCACTGGAGTTTAAGTGGTCGCCGGGACGAAAAGCATCTACACACGATGTGTACTTCAGCGATAATTTTCAGGATGTAAATGAAGGAACGGAAGATGCTTTCTTAGGCAATCTGCTTCAATTTCCGATTATTGGGACTCCGGAATCTGACTACCCAAATGCTCTTATTCCAGGCAAGACATACTATTGGCGCACTGATGAGATAAATGACGACGGTACGAAATTCGAAGGTGATGTCTGGAGTTTCTGGATAAAACCTCCTATACCAATTACTGATCCGAATCTTTTTTGCTGGTGGACTTTTGATCTGTCTGAAGGTACCCATATTATCGATTGGTCCGGCCATGATCATGATGGAACGATCGGAGGTGAGTCTCAATTGGTGGATGGCTATGACGGCCGCGCGCTGCGTACAATAACCGAGGGCGACTTTGTTAAATGCTCTTTGGACCAGGCAAGCGACTGGCCGGCCGGCACAGTAGCGTTTTGGGTAAAGGCTGACACCGCAGGCCAGGATGCCTGGAGCGGTGTTTTCAACAGCTATTTTTCGAGCTCCGCCGGTTTCCAGATCGACGTGGATGGTGGAAATCCGGGGAATTATCAAGTCGATCCCGGCGGGCTGACATTCGGGGCAGTTGCCACAGACTGGGTTCATCTTGCCCTTAGCTTTGAAGGTTCATTCTCAAAGCTCTACTACAACGGTAGTTTGATTGAGAGCGGAACTCTCGAAGATACGAAGTTCAACCAATTTACCCTGGGTATTAACAGAAACACGGTCAACTCGTTTTCAGGCATCTTCGATGACTTACAAATCTACGATTGCGCTCTGACTCAGGACGAGATAAAGCAACTTATGAGAATCAAGCGGCTGATTGCCTGGGAACCAGGCCCGTCTAATGGATCAATACCGGATATCGAGCAGGCGACGCCGCTCGTATGGTCGCCTGGAGATAATGCTTCTCAACATGATATTTACTTCGGCAGCAATCACAGCCGTGTGGTCAATGCGAACACTTTCGACACATCAGGTGTATATCGAGGCCGCCAGAATCCTGTCGTTTACACTCCGCCGGAAGCTCTCGAATCCGGACGGACTTACTATTGGCGGATCGACGAAATCAATAGCGGAAATGCTTCTCGGAAAGGCGATATCTGGAGCTTTACAATCCGACCCAAGATTGCCTATCGACCATATCCGTCTAACGGCTGCAAGCTTCGACAGCAGAATGTGACCCTTAGCTGGATGCCGGGTTCTGCCGGAAGGCTCCACGACGTTTACTTCGGGACAGAGCTTAATCGAGTAAACAGTGCAAATACTTCAGATACCTCGGGGATTTATCAGGGGCGAGGAGATCGGACCAGTTACACTCCCGATCAGCTTGACCGGGGTCGAAATTACTATTGGCGGATCGACGAGGTCGAAGCTAATGGCACAAAGATACACAAAGGCAATGTGTGGAGCTTTATGGTAGTCAATTTCGAAACCCTGGAATACCAAGTCTCTTCAAGTAAGGATGATGTATACGCCGCCAGTGAGGATCTTCAGAATATTGACTTTGAATTCCTGAAAGTCGGTTCTTCATCTTTCGCCCAGTTGCCGTATTACACATCCGGCATGGTATTCAGGAATCTGAATATTCCAAAAGGCGCCGAAATCATAAGCTCATATTTAAAGGTACAATCTTATAACAGCCGATTGTCAGGCGTCGTCTATGGCAAGATTCAGGCGGAAGCCGTTGATAACGCCGTCGAATTCGGTGGCTCTGTCAATATTGGTTCGCTGGATAAGACCGGTACTTCGATTGATTGGGATATTGACGAAGCCTGGTCAGCGGATACCTGGTACACAAGCCCTGATATTACCGGTGTGATCCAGGAGGTAATCAATCGCAATGGCTGGTCAGACGGTAACTCGCTGGCAATTATTTATAGCACGCGTCTACATGAAGGCGGGTACCGGAATATCTCTTCATTCGACCGCGGCAGCGATTACGCGCCGATATTGGAGATCACATTTATACCTTGATTAGCAATTACCGCTTGGCTGTGGGGTGGATGCAGACCGGCTGTGGTCGGCGGCAGGGGGCAATATAGTCCTATATTTGTGCTCAATATCGGCGAAAAGTGATAATTATTTAGCCCGGACCGGCGATTTTACTTGACGGGAGGCCTGGCCGTTTGGTATAAAAAATAGTGGCTGAATTCTTGCTTGCACAGGCGCATAAGCGTGGTTTCCGGTCGACCGGCAGGTAATTTCGCTGTAAAGATTACCGGGCGAGCACAAAAATTGCAGTGAAAAACATGCCGAGAGAGGCTGTCAAGAAAACTTCTGGAAACCACGCCGGGATTTTGCGCCTCGCATTTGTGAATATTTGAATTTCATTCAACGGCTCATACCGGGCTTTGGAAGAAAGGTGGTGGTGTTAAATCGTCTACAATTGTCCCCAAAAGTCGCAAAATTTAGTAAAGACGTACGTTTTATCAGTCGTTGTAATAACAAACAGGGGGTGTTTTGGTATGTGACCAAAACACGGTAATCTTATTTCTCTTTGAAGGAGTATGGTTATGTGTAGAAAACTGGTTTTTT
>DQCG01000437.1 GCA_003533825.1 Phycisphaerales bacterium | reverse complement strand
GGAACATGGCTTGGTACAAATCCCTCAGGCAAGCTCATGACCGGATTCAGCGATGTAAATTTCGGCGCATTGGAGTCAGAGTTAGTAATCACCGATGTTCAATGGCACCATGTTGGTTTTGTGTATGACATGGATACGTTACACAGGCGATTATATGTGGATGGAATCTTGGTTGCTGAAGATACTTCTGCCATCGCTGGAGTACCTTCTGATGACGGCCTCTACATAGGCGCCTCAAAAGACCTTAGTGCAGGAACTTTATTCTCCGGCTTTATCGATGATGTCCGCATCTATAACCAGGCACTGAGCGCAGAAGAAATCGCAGCACTGGCAAATTAGGCCACCTCACGTATAAACAAAACGCCTGATATAGCAAATCGGGCTTTTCAGTTATTGCCTTGCTCTATGAGCTTTTTAAAACGGGGGTGGTTGCGTAAGGGTTTCCAGGCCGGATCGATTTGAAGTAGAGGACCCGATATTCGTGCCGGTAGGGCTCGCAGCAGAAAATCCAGTTTGTCGATGGCCTTATCATATTCGCCAAGCATGACATAAATGCGTGCCAATTCCTTGTCCCAAATCAATCCATCGGCATTCGGGGTTTCATGATCTAATTCTATTGCCCGCTTTCCCGCACGAATCGCATCATCTTTGCGGCCAAGGCCTGCATAGGCGATGCCCAGTGTACCGTAATAGGCCGGCTCCCTTGGTTGTTTTTCAGCTTTGGATTTCAGAATACTACAGGCCAACTCATAGTGTTCCTTTGCCAATTCTTTTTTATCCCAATAGTCATAGATCAGCGCGCGTTTCAACACATTTGGTATATGTCCAATGTGGGCGAAATCATCCTCCGGTACAGAAGAGAGCCTATCCAAAGCATCCAAAGCTTCTTCGTACCTTCTATCATAAAGATCGATATTAACCAGCCATTCGTCAATAGCGAATTTTTCAGGAGGCTCGACTTTTTCCAAGGCCCCTTCCAGAACTTCCCGTGCCCTTGCGGTATCGCCCTTGCCGCGCAAATAGTTCCGGGCCTTCCAAATATAAGGAAAGGGCGCGTTGGGAGCCAGTTTGATGGCCCTCTCGAAGTAAAAATCAGCTTCTTCGTATTTTCGCATAAATGTGAGAGTGAAGCCGACTGAATAGGCGCGAGAGAAAGATAGCGGATTGAGCTCAAAGGCATCTTTGATATTGACTATCGCCTCATCGAATCTGCCCTGCCGCCTTTGAACATTACCGATTGCGGCAATAATCTCACTATTGTTCGGCTGACTTTTGCGGACAATTTCGTACTGGTTCAAAGCAAGGTTGTAATCACGATGACAATTGTAGTAGAATCCCCCCAGAGCATGGTGTGCCTCCGGCAGGTCAGGATCAAGTCGAAAAGCATTTTCCACTGCATTTTTTGCCTTTTGGATCCATGAGTCACTCTTGTCATTCTGATACATCCAGGAACAAGCTCTTGACAGTTGCGCATAGGCCGGCGCAAAATCCGGATCAAGAGTAATAGCCTTATTAAACATTTCTATAGATTGCTGTGCTTCGGCTATCGAATAAGCAAGACGGTAGTATTCCTTACCCTTCAAGTAATACTCGTATGCCTCCGTGTTTTTCGTAGCCTTATAGGCCAGTGCCTGGCGTTGCGGTTCAAGCAGGGTGATGTCCAATTCCCGCGCTACCTGCTCAGCAACTACAGATTGCAGGCTGAAGATTTCACTCATATAACCGTCATATACTTCTGCCCACATGTTCATATTGTTGGAAGCCTTGATTAGCTCAAGTGTAATTTTTACTCGACTGTTCGGATCTGACGGCCGCTCGCGCTGGATCGTTCCCTCCAGAATATAACCAACGCCTAAATCTTCAGCTATCTGCTGTGCATTTTTTTCGCTTTTCTTATACTGTGTTGCGCTCTGACGTGAAATTACGTCCAAGCCATTAATACCCGCCAAGCGAGTTCTAATTTCATCAGTGATGCCATCTGCGAAATATTCCTCCTCGACAGGTCCGACATTCTTAAACGGCAGAACCACGAGCCGTATTTGCTTAGGAGGAAGTTGCACCTGCTTTTCCGGGATGAAACGTACAGAAATTGCAGCGGCGACAATGATAATAACTGCACCAAGCATCATCGTCACTTTTCGTGACTTTGTGGTTAAAGCCGGCGCCGGTGTGTTTATCGTTTCACTCAGCTCGAGGGCCGCTTCCTTGATATCCCCGAGCCGACTGTCTGGATTTTTCTCTAAACAGCGTTTTAGAAGCGTACGTACATTCTCAGGAGTATCCTTGGGCAGCAGTTCCCAATCGGGCTGTCGCTCAATGATGCGTGCCAAAGTGTCTGTAGCGGTCTCGCCTTCAAATGGGAGGTGAGACGTCAGCATCTGGTATATAATGCAGCCGAATGACCAGATGT
Organism: Phycisphaerales bacterium; assembly: GCA_003533825.1. GTDB lineage: Bacteria > Planctomycetota > Phycisphaerae > Sedimentisphaerales > Anaerobacaceae > JAFGPJ01. Next base: position 661 of record DQCG01000437.1, on the reverse strand, counting down.
CCGTGCAGTGGTTGGTTTCTTTACCGCGGGCCTGTTCCGGGCTCATGTAAGCCGGTGTGCCGATTATCCTGCCGGGCTGAGTTTCGGTGATTCCACTCCTCTTGCCTTCGCTTGCCGGGACTTTGGCCAGGCCGAAATCGAGGACTTTGACTCTGCCTTCGGGTGTAATCTTAATATTGCCTGGCTTGAGATCTCGATGGACAATACCCTTTTTGTGGGCTGCCGAAACGGCCTCGGCGATTTGACCGCCGATTGAAAGAGCCTCTTCCAATTTGAGCGGTTCGCGGGCTATTCGCTCGGATAGCGTCTGGCCCGGTACATATTCGAGAACCAGATAGCCTGACTTATCTTCTTCGATGATATCGTGGATGACGGCGATATTCGAGTGATTCAATGAGGCAAGAAGCTCGGCCTCACGCCTGAAACGAGTCCGGGCGATAGAGCTGTCCGCCAGAGCGGCGGGTATGCTTTTGATGGCAACTGAACGTTTAAGCTTGGTGTCGCGCGCCAGATAGACGACTCCCATTCCTCCCCGGCCAATCATTTCAACTATTTCAAAGCTGCCGATTTTCCGGCCGACAAGATTAGGCTCGGTAACAACATCTTCAAACTCGCTCTCATCGGTCTGGACAAGAGAATCGAACAAATTATTGATTTTGTT
>DQCG01000030.1 GCA_003533825.1 Phycisphaerales bacterium | reverse complement strand
CGGGCCGCTGACGGCGCCCAGAGTAGTAAAGCTCCAGACTTCGCCTTTATATGTCTCGACGCCATCGAACTCGTCGACACGCCAGTAATACGTCTTGGCCAGCTTAAGCAGGCCGGGGCTGTAATTCGCAGTTCCGTTAGGAGTGCCCGCAGCAGCGTCATTCACTTCGTCGAAATCTTCACCGAAGACTATATAGTGCAATTTTGCGCCATAACCTGCTGTCCAGTTAAGTTGCACGTTCAAGTCAACAAATTCAGCTCCTTCAGCCGGAACCGGGTAATATGCAGTCTTGGGTGGGATCGAGAAACTCCAGACATCGCCTTTCCATGGACTGTTCGGCTCAGCATCATTGACCTCATCGATTCTCCAGTAGTAAGTGGTGCCCGGTACAAGGCCGTCCGGGTAAGCATATCCCGGGAAACCGGCGACAAAATATGTCAAGTCCTGATTGCCCCGGAATGTATCACCCGTACCGTCGTTCACATCGTCATAATTCTCGCCCATATATACATCGTGCGAGACCGCAAAATCTCCCGCCCGCCAGGAAAGGCTCACCCACGTATCCATATATAGGGCGCCATTTTTCGGCGTGGGACCATAGGCTTTTGGCATGGCGCCACCCTGGTTGAGCATGCTTGCCTGGATGTCGCCCTCGGTCAGGACGTGATTGTAAACTCGCACATCGTCCACCTTACCAACGAAGAAGTAGTTACCAGCGCCTTCGGTGGCGCCGCCACCGATACGCAGCACCTGTGCCGTGTTCGGGGGCATCGTGGCGTTGCTTTCTCCGGCAAGTTCGCCGTTGATGTAGAGCTTCTTCTCGCCATTGGAGTAGGTTGCAGCCACATGGGTCCACTCGTCAAGCGTAACCGGAGGACTCCCGGCACCATCCCAACCTCCGGTAGAGTTGCCGGTCCAGAACTGCCAGGTGTTTTCCGGTGTGCAGTAGATGATGTAGCCCCTCTGAGGATAATCATCGCGTGAGGTCACCGGCGACCTATAATCACTGCCGGAGGGGTCCAAATTGGCCCAAACGCTAACGGTGAATTCATCCTCGGGATTGAGGTCGGCACTATGAGGTATATCGACCTTGTCCGGTGAACCGGCAAACTCCAGACACCCAACGAAGTATCCATCCACCCATTGGGGATCGCCGATGAGTTCGCCGTCATGGCCGTTTCCGGTCGCATCCGTTGCGATCGTGCCACTACCTTCATCCAGCTTCCATTGCCCCACGAGTTCTGCCGAAACATTACTAACCAGCCCAAGCAGCAAAATAAAAGAAATCGGATAAATCAATTTTTTATACATAATAAGTCTCCTTAAAAGAGTAAATAAAAAACGACCGATAACTATAATTAGCTTCAATATATTCTAATCTTATCTGTCCAGAACAATTCTTCATGCTTTGGCACCACCTCCTTTATTCGGTAGGTTGCAATGGCCGGTCAATTGAAAACTCAATTTTTCCACTGCCTTGATTGAAATACAAAAGCCTATATTTTGGAAATATTAATCTGGGATTTCCATACACCTCTCTGAAAAACTCCTGCAAGCTTAAAAACTCCAATACTTATTTCTATCATACTTTTATGCTCCTGTCAAGAACCATTCAGTGTTTCTTGTGAAGGGAAGGTCTGATAAATAACCTGTTAAATAACGATAAAAACAGTAACGAAAACTTTTTTTGAAAATAGCAATCAATTTGCCCAAATAATCTAATCTATCCAATTTAACATTGCCGATAAGACATTACATTGATGGAAGGACTATTAAGGAGATTGAAAATATGCAGACTTTAATTGAGCAGCGGAAAGATAGCCGGAGCAGTGTTGCCTGGCCTGTCAGCGTTTGGATTCCCGAAGCGAATAGATTCGTTAACGGCCGAAGCTGTAACATCAGCAAGACAGGCGTCTATATTACACTGCCGGTAACGGCCCCTATCGGGACGGGCCATCTCGTAGAGCTAAATTTCCCACGCACAGAGATGTTGGCGAAGGAAAAAGGACAATTTGCACGTATCAAAAGCGGCAAAATTGTCAGGGTGGACCGAAAAAGTCTGCTTGAAAATGCAGAAATCGGAGTTGGCATTGCCTTTGAGTAGATGATGAAACGCTTTTTTGGCATTGTTACTAATATAATTTGAAGGGCTGTGAAGAGTCTGTGGCTATCGGACGAGTGGGGCAATGGAAAAGAAAAGCAGAGACTGGTGACCGTAAGTAGTCATCAGTCTTTTTTTGTTTACATACCTGAGAAAGTATTCGCTGGAAAGAGCAAGTCCTTCTGTGCAGATCAGATGATTGATCATAACATCCGGCGGAAAATCCGTGCAATTCGCACCATTCATCATTAAAATAAAGCCCATAATGTCTATGTCAAAATAACGAATTATGAATAATTACATGTAATATGCGGAATCCGGTGGTTGAAGAGATAAAAAAATCCCCTTTGCAAATTCGCGATTGCGGACTTGCCGATTACCGGCAAATTCTGCAGTTGCAGCAACTGCTTCGTGAAAAGAGGCAGCAGGATAAAATACCTAATACTGTTTTAATCGTCGAGCACCCTGCCGTCATTACTCTCGGCGCCCGGCAAAGTTACAACAAACTCTTAGCCGGCCGAGAGGTCCTGGCACACAAGCATATCGAGGTTGTCGATGTCCGACGAGGCGGCGGCACGACTGCTCACAATCCTGGACAGTTGGTTTTTTATCCTATAGTCCACCTGCAGCAGTTTGGTTTAGGAGCCGGCGGATATATCAGGAAACTGGAAACAATAGGCGCCGAATTGCTGGAGCAGTTAGACGTCCACAGCACGAGGCGA
>DQCG01000540.1 GCA_003533825.1 Phycisphaerales bacterium | reverse complement strand
TAATTATGAAAAGAATGACAGTTGATGCAGTTTTTGCCCATCGCCGTATTAAGAACGATAGGACGTTCGTCAAAACCGGTCAAGTCACGCTGATAAATACCCAGCTTGTCCCAGTACTGATAAAGCGGTTTCATGAGGCGATAAACGAGATGCGAGTCGATTTCTTCCGGGGCGATATAGTTCTCAATAGGCGCCAAACGACTCCATTTGCTATCACTGTCACGGATAAAAACGGTTATGGCCAAAGACTTGCTGCGATTTTGATTTAACAATCTTCTCCATGGTTTTACGGGAATCCTGATATTGGAGGATCGACTGAATATATCGATATCCTCGCCTTGTTCCGATGAAATCCGAACAAAATAAGCGCTTGCCGTTTCTTTGATGACAAAGTTAGTCGGCGCAATGTTCGGTGGGAGGGTCGTATTCGTATAATCCGGAGATATGGCCGGTTGTTTTTCGATGGATGGGCAGTTTTCGAAGTTTGGCTTTTCGCTTTTACAGCCGGGGCATAATGTCACCGCCGTAATGAAAACTAAAAGTAAAATATACAATTTTAATCGCGGCATATAATTACTCATCGGGCTTATAATAGTATAATCCGTAAAACCAGTAAGTATCCCTGTATTTTTCGAGCTCTTTGCGCGCTGCTTTTTTATCGTTTTTATACTTTGCTTTAATTTTATTGAAATCATTGAACTTTCGAATAGTTTGTTCCGAGATGGTTTTACCCTGCAAAGCTATCCCCTTGCCGGCGGTGAGTTGATTGTAGATGAGCATGGCTTCTTCGAAATGTCGTGGAATTTTGGGATAATCAAAATGATTCAACCGCTGGAGGTGTCGGGCAAAGCGGCCGATCTGCCCTTCCAGCAGGCAATACGCCATGAAATATTCGAACGCCATTTTATTATTTGTATTCTTTATCAGCTCTTCAAGGCAAAGCTCCGGCTCGGTGGGTGAGACCAGAAAATCGGATTCGGGCATAACACTTTTGAGATACCGAAATTTCGGACGCTCAAAAAAATCGTTGCCGGCGGAAAGATACTTTTGATGCTCTTCGGCCCATTGTTTATGCCACATTGTTCTATGTAGCATTTTCAGATACTTGGCCGCGATGACGGGCTTTTGTTTGGCCAGATTCACCAGCGCCAGACGCTGAAGATTCCACGCGGTGTCCCCGTTGGCGGCTACGGCTTCATGGGCCCAGTGTTCGGATTCGTTGATAAGCCCGAGGTCAAAAAACAGATCGCTGTGCTGGAGCGCGAAAGGTGCGCGAACGCTTTCGTGCAGGAAAATTCCATCGCCCCCAAAAAGCTGTGTCATACCGAACATTTTGTCACACAAATAACCGGAATGGTACAGCGCCCTGTTTACCTGACATTGAACGACATTACTAATCGGAAGTCCCTTTTGCGCGATATCGAGGACTTTGTCCCATTCTTCGAATCGCGCGTAGCGGTCGAGTAAGAAAAAAAGTTTTTCCTTTTTATCGTACGAGTAAAAAGCTGACACAGCAACGAGAGCAAAAATCACGGCCGCCCCGGCAAGTCGTATCGCAACGGAGCGGCGGTATAAAAGCCTGCTCCAGAGATTGTTCCCGGCTTTTATATACCTCCGCTCAAATGCCGCCGTAAGCAAAACAATTGGGAAGAATGCGTATAGCAACCAGGACAACCAAGTCACTCTATATATATCATAGGATGTCAGGTGCATCGTATATGCGTCTCGAATGCGTATAATAAATACAGTTGAAGCTCCGATATAGGGCACCAATGAAGCGAATAAAACATAAAACAAAGGTAATGCAATCCTGCGGTGACATACCGTTTCATAAAGTATGATAACGAGCGAAAAGATAAAAGCCTGGCCGGCGGTCACATAATACAAGACTGCCTGTAGAATCAGATAGAGCAGTAATCGCGGGATAGTTTTCGAAGGGACAAGGCGAATATAAATATTGACACAGAGCAAAGCCCAGAGCAATCCCAGCGTCAGAACAAGCGGAAATCTGTAGTTACTGTGCAAGGTCAGCAGGATAATCGACGGTATCCAGTGCAAATAAAAAATCGGCCGGATCGTGGTGATTGAACGAACGAGCAGCCATGTATTCAAAGTGACAAAGGCGAAAACAAGAACGAGCAGTAACGCTCCGGTCCATGAATAATAGAAAAACTGTGAAAGGAATCCGGAGAGAAGTTCATTTACTCCTCCCGGATAGCTGAAAAATTCGTAGATGAAATATCTATCGATGAAAAAGACCGGTTCCTGGGCCTGGTAGATGAGTTTCGGATTTATTCGCAGTAGCAGGTAAATAAAGTAAAAAGACAGGAGAACGGTCGTAAACAGTAAGGAGAAGATTTTGTCCCGAGATTTCCCGCATGTTTCTTTCATATCCGCCCAACCTGTACATGTATTTTACTTTGCACATCGAGCCAGGACATCTTCTCCGTCCAGCCCCAGGCTTTTGCCGTGGCGACTTTTATTGCGGTTTTTAGTGCTAAGTCTGTGCGGGAGCCGTCTTCGAGTGCCTCCATGAATCCTGCCAGCAGGAAATCGCCGCAGCCGACAGTCGACAATACCTTTGCGCGGCCGGTGCACCTGCCCTGCCATGCGCCGTTTTTGGTAACGACCACGCCTCCTTTGGCGCCACGGCTGATAAGCACAATTTCGACTTTGTCCAGCAGTTTCCGGCCGGCGTTTGCCAGACTTACAGGCCTATCCTTAACCTGCTCGCCCAATAGTTCGCGTAATTCCTCGACGTTCGGCTTTATCAGCCAGGCTGAGCCGGTATCGACGATTTCTTTTAAGGGACGACCTGAGGTATCCAGCACGATTTTTGCCCCGCGGCTTTTGCAGAACTCAACAATCCGAACGACATCATCCAAAAGCCCCCCGTCCGGCAGCGTCCCGGCGAAGACACAGATGCTGCCCCTGCGGACTATTGTTTCCAGGTCGGCCTGTAATTTCTTCAGGGCTCTGGGCGAGGCCAGCCGGCTTTTACTGCGCAGATGCATCTCTCTATCGTTGGCCGAATCGATAATGGTAATATTCTGCCTGGTGGGAGCCGCGACGGGAGTCAAATCAACTTTGATTAACGGCCAGAAGGTCCGCACCGCCGTAAGCATCTGCGGGTGGTCGCCGGCGCCCCACAGGCCGGCTGCGATATTTTTCCGCCCCATCCAGGCAAGAGCCTTGGAGACATTGAGCGTTTTTCCCGCGGGCAGAATAGTCTGCTCGTCGATTTGCCGGTGCAGACCCCAGTCGATATTCCATCCCCGGCAGGTGATGTCCCACGCCGGCGACAGGCCTATTGTAATTATTGAAATTCTGTCTCTCATGGATTCTTGCTCATTTCATTTTACCGCCCAGCCGGTCGGCGCCGAGCTGGCCGCAGGCGGCCTTGATAT
>DQCG01000148.1:4529-6819 GCA_003533825.1 Phycisphaerales bacterium | reverse complement strand
GTCGACCTGGTGAGCAGGCAAAAAACAGCTCCTCGTGAGAAGGAATTATAAGATGAGGAATATTCGTTACTATGTCCTTTTATGTATATTGGCAGGCGCATTCTCCGCCGGGGCCGCAGCCGAAGAGATAATCGCCATCAAAGCCGACAGGATCGATACCGTCACTTCCGGCGTGATTGAAAATGGTATTATCGTCATAGCCGACGGCAGGATTAAAGCTATCGGAAACGACGTCGAGATTCCCGATGCTGCCGAAATTATCGAGGTGCCTGACAAGACAATCTTCCCCGGCCTGGTGAATCCATCATCGCGCATCGGCTTATCATCGCCGCCGATGGGCGGGTCTGCTTCGACTCCGCACTATCGGGTAGTCGATGAATTGTATCCTCATCAGGATCAGTATAAGCGAATTCTCGGTGCGGGATTCACGACCGTTGGCTTGCTCCCCGGCGACAAAGGATTGATACGGTACTATTCCGGCTACGGCTATATGTTCGGCGGCGGTCAACCCAGTGCGGGCATTACCGGGCAGGGGGCTATTGTACGGCCGACCGGCCAAAGACCCGAAGAGATGATCGTTTCCGAATCCGGATTTGTGATGATTAATTTCCAGGCGAACGACAGGGTTAAAAAAGTTATCAAGTCCGCGCTCGATTCTGCAAAAAGCAAAACGAGTTCCACTGATCCGAAGGTCCGGCCGCTCGTCAACGCCCTGCAGGGCAATGTGCCGACATTCGTGATTTGCAATTTGCCGGGCGAGGTGCTGCACCTGATAAAACTGTTCGAGCCTTATGACAAAATGAAGCTGGTTTTGATCGCCGACTCCGAAACGTATCGCGTTACGAATCAGTTGCTCAAAAGGAAAATCCCGGTGATTTTTCCCGCCAAGATAGACTTCGAGAGCAACACGCGTACTCGCATTAATGTGCCCAGGATGCTTGCCGAGGCCGAGGTCAAGATTGCGTTGAGACCGGAATTCGACAATGTCACGGGGCACGAGGACTTCCTGAGAAAAATGGCTGAGTTGGTGAGATCGGGATTGGACCGGGAAATCGCTAAAAAGGCAATCACCATTCATCCCGCCGAGATGATGGGAATCGATTACCGGCTGGGAAGCCTGGAAGTCGGCAAGGATGCGAATCTCCTGATTCTCAGCGGTGATCCACTGGATGTCGGAACTAAAATTGAAAAGGTGATGATCGAAGGCAAGATCGTTCATGAAGCTCCGTAGGGAGAAACCATCGATGGTTAAAAAACATATGCGTCACGTCGTGCTTATGCTGCCGTTCATGGCTGTGATATCACTGCTGTTTGTAATTTCGCCGCTCTCAGCGGCCGGGGAGGTCACGGCGATTCGAGGCGGGGACCTGTACACAATTACAGACGGAATTATTAAGAACGGGACGATTCTCATCAAGGACGGGAAAATCTCCGGCATCGGACAGAATATCGAAATTCCGGAAAAAACCAAGGTGATTGACGCCCGTGGAAAAGTCGTTATGCCCGGTCTGGTTGCGGTCGGCGCCGAGGTTGGAATTATCGGGTATCCGAACATCACCAGGATTGGAGATTCTCTCGATCCGTTCGAATTCAGCGTTTCTCTTGCATTGGCATCCGGTATCACGACGTCCATGGTATCGACAGGTCGCCCTTCGGGCAGCAATCCCCTCTGGGGCACGAACGCCGTAATTAAGACCTACTACGGAGACTTGGATCAGATGCTGATCAAAGAGTCGGTCGTGCAGCCGGTTATGATTTCCAACAGAGAGTGGCTGCGTAAAACCACCTTTATACAGAATATGCGAAAAGCCCAGAGTTACCTGCGTAAGCTCACGGAATATCAGCAGGCCGGGGACAAGAAGAACGCCAAAGAGCCGAAGAAACCGGGCGGGCTCGATGCCTATATCCGGCTTCTGCGTCGGGAAGTGCCGGCGGCGATTAACGCATCGACGGCGGACGATATCCTGGCGGCCCTGGAGCTAGTGGATGAATTCGCAATCCGGATGATTTTGGCCGATGCCGTCGAGGCCTGGATTGTTGCCGAAGAGATTGCCAAACGGGATGTCCGGGTTGTTATCAATCCGCGCCAGAAGCAGCGTCCGAACGAGGATATCTCAGGGCCTTCCGGTTCGACCCTGGAAAATGCCGCGATTCTGAAAAAGGCCGGCGTCAAGTTCGCGATTATTCCGCCGAGCACGTCTTTCGAAACGTGGGGGGTGGTAGGGCGGGATATGATGGCTTTGCCGATGGAAGCGGCGTTTGCCGTCAGCGGCGGGCTCGACGAGCAGAC
>DQCG01000148.1:0-4461 GCA_003533825.1 Phycisphaerales bacterium | reverse complement strand
GCCATCCCTTCCATCACAAAACGTTCGTCGAATCGACGCTTATCAACGGCAAGGTATTATACGAAAAAGCGAAATCGATTTATTTCTCACACATCACACGTGATGAATAAACTTTTATTCACTTCAATCTCCGCCGAAGCTGGTCCAGCAGTTGCGTGCTGAGTCTTGAACGCGCCAGCTCGCCGGTGCCGCGAAGCCGAACCTGCCGGCTTTCCATGCGGCCGTCCGGCAGCTTGAAAGCAACCTCCACGTAGCCGGATCTGTTTTCGTCTCGCTTAGCCTCGCCGACGGCAATGGCCCACTGGCTCGAAGTTGCGTCAGCAGCGACAGTAGCCAGCCGTTTTATTCTTTGTTCCTCTGATGTGCCGGCGGTCCGGTCATCATTGTCGGCGCCGAGCAAGTGACACAGTTTCTCCACTGTTGGAGCCACATACGCCCCGGCCAGTACCTGTCCGTCTCCGTCGGCGCTGCTCAATGTCGCTGCCAGTGTCCCGCCGCTGCCGGTTTCCGCCAGAGCGAGTGTCTGGCCGCGTGCTTTCAGCAGCTTCAAGACCTGTTGCTCCAGAGACGTTTCGTCGTCCGCATATACATATTCACCCAGGTGCCTCATTATCTTTTGTTTCAGCTCCCGGAGCCTCGCCCTGTCCTGCGGCGTATCTTCGGGCAGCGAAAAGGTGAAATCCACCCGGCTGCCGTCGAACTGAGAGGAAACTGTGATGTCGGGCTCCAGCGGCACGTTATCTCCAAGTGTCTGGTCGATTTGTGACTGGCCGAGGCCGACGAACCGCAGCATAAGCGAGCAGCCGGGCAGCCGTGTGCCGAACCGCCGGCTCAGATACGGCACCAGCTCATTGCGAACCATGGTTTGCAATTCCCGGGGCGGGCCCGGCAGCGCGACAATTACAGCGTCGGCCGATTCGAATACGAGACCGACGGCTGTGCCTTCGGTATTTCTGAAGTAGTTTCCTTCCGTCGGTACCTGTGTCTGCCGGCGCAAGTTCGCACGGAGCCGATCGGGTGACACACGGAACCTTCGCGCCATTTCCTGCAGCACGTCCGGGTGTTCTTTCAGCGTGATTCCCGTGAAGCCGGAAAGTGCTTCACGTGTGATATCGTTGTCGGTCGGACCGAGACCTCCGGTAACAATGACCAGATCGGCTTTGTCCGCTGCATAGCTGAGCGCCTCAACCAGGTCGGCCTGCTTATCATCGACGCTCATCGAGCCGACACATTCCAGGCCGAGCGGGCGCAGGGTTTTGGTGATAAAGTAGGTGTGTCCATCGGGGTAGACGCCTGAGAGCAGTTCGCCGCCGGTTACGACGATTATATATTTAGTGGACCTGGCGGTGGTATGTTCGATATACCGGTCTACCCAGTAGCCGGTGCGGTCCAGATAATATTCGGGCTCGTGCGGAGAGTAGTCGAGGTATTTGAAATCCGGTATTCGTTTGGGGACGGCCGGTTCGATTTGTGTCCCTTCGTGCCATTCGTTAAAACTTGTGATGCTGATGATTGGCGGGCCTGAGGCGATGGCGGCGGCGAATTCACGGTCATAGTATGCGCCGTTCTGACGGTCACGGGTATTGACATTGTTCCACGGCCGAATACGCAGATCTATGTATCCCGGTCCGACCGAGGGAATGAACAGCTTGTCGTTTTGCTGTGCCCATTCTGCGAGCCCGGGCCAATTGCTGATAGTCGAGCCGTATGTGAAGCCGTCGGTCGCAAAGTAAGTGTAGAAGCCGTCAAAATTACCTTCAGTCATAAAGTTTTGTTCGTGTTCTTTGACCCACAGGCCGATGACGACCGAGTCGTATTCGGTGTTTCGTATGGTTTGCGGCCCGCCGGGTGAAAGGATTGTCTTCCACTGTTTTGCCGGTGTAAGGTAGGAATCGTATACGTAGAACATGGGGCGGGGCTTGTCTTCGCCGTTGCGGTAGAAGGCCGAATGTGAGCCGTACTTGTCGATTATGTAGACGATGGCGTCGCGGGTGGTCTGAGCGTTTCGGCCCGGAAACGGCTCTATGTGAAAACATACCTTAACGTTATGGAGAGCTGCCGCATCGAGCAACCGCGGGACGGCCTTGTCCGTATACGAATCTTTGCCCCACCATGATGTGCAGACAACGCCGGTCCGTGCCCGGCGAAGCATCAGCATGTGAGCGTTCAGGTCCCGGTCGCTGTTGGAGCTGTAGCAGCCGAGTTTGGGATAGAAGTCGGCTCCAATGTCATCTCCGCCGGGATAGTTCTTCGGCTGACCTTCTTTTACAGATTGCTGATGGTTCCAGTGATAATGGAACTTGTCGGTTTGAGGATTTCCGTACCATGGGTAATAGAAGGCATGGACTTTATCGTATGGTTGTGAATCACCGGCCCGGACAGAGCATTGTCTAAGGCACATTAATGAGGCAACTGCAAGTAAAACTGCTATTAGAATCTTTTTAGATTGTTCCATCAGGCTTCAGCTCCTGGATTTATTGTCGGCATCATTGTGTTCTTATTGATATTCTACACGATTTATGTTTTCATGTGCATCCTTTGAGAGTAGTTTAGGTCTTGAAATTGGCTTTGTTTGGCTTTGTTTTTTCGCCGCCTCAAAGCATGAAATTCTTCATAATTACCTTTTATATAGATACTTAAGCTCATTCTGCCCATTCGAAAATTGGCTTTGTTTTTTCAAACGACTACAAAGCTGCTTAGCTTTATAAGGCTCAAAGGAGCAAAGGCACAGAGGCAAAATTCTCCATTCTACATCTAAATTCTCCATTCTAAATTCTAAACTCCTCATTCCACATACTTCATACGACACACGTAAATGTATGTTTGATATATATTATATAAAATGGCAAATTTCCTGTCAAGTGAATATCTGAAATAATTTAAGAATTGTCCGACAGATTAGCCTCTCAAAATTATTGCGCAGATGGACCGGCAAAATTGATGCCTTGCGGTTTTTGGTAAAGACAATTAGTTCGACAGAGACTCAAATTCGAATCCCGTCGGGCGGCACTTGAATTTTCAGGCAACTCAGGATAAGATAATCGGTCGGTTTTGGCAAGCGAATATTGGGAGCGAACTCCCTGCTTGACGCTTGCATAAGTAATGGATACCAAATGGTTCGTATTTCATGGCCATCGTAACTTTGTCTGACATTCATGTAGCTTTCGGCTTTGAGGTCGTTCTGGACAAGTTGAATCTTCAGCTCCATCCCGGCGAAAAAGTCGGTATGGTGGGGCCTAACGGCTCCGGCAAGAGTACGATTTTGAAACTGATTGTCGGCCATATCGATCCGGATATGGGCAGGGTGATCAAACAGAAGGGACTGCGTATCGGCTACTTATCGCAGGAAACAATGTTCAGCGGTGATCGTACGGTTTTGGAAGAGATGCACGCCGGAGTGGAGCATCTGCTCAAACTCCAACGGGCAATTCAGGCCGTCTCTGACGAAATGGAAAGTCTGGCCGGTTCGGAGCTGCAGGTTAAGATGAAGCAGTATGATCGCCTGTGCCACGATTTCGAGATAGAAGGGGGGTATGAGTATGAAATAGGGATTCAGAAGACTTTGGCCGGCCTGGATTTTGAGCCTGAGCTGCATCACGCAAAAACTTCAGCCCTTAGCGGCGGCCAGTTGTCACGCCTGAGCCTGGCACAGGTTCTTATGCTGGATACGGATCTGCTGCTACTGGACGAGCCGACGAATCACCTGGACCTGCAGGCGACCGAATGGCTGGAGAAGTTCCTGACCGGCTACAATGGGGCCGCCGTCATCATAAGCCACGACCGGTGTTTGTTGGATAAAGTGGCGTGCAAGATCATCGAAGTTGAAAACCGGCAGGCCCGCGTGTGGAACGGCAACTATGGCAACTATGTACAAACCAAAGAGACCGAACGGCTGCAACAGGAGCGGGAACATACCAGGCGCGTCGAGATGGTCGAGCGGACGCTGGATTTTATCGCCCGCAACAAGGACCAGGAAGGGATGCGCAAGACCGCTCGCGGACGTAAGACTCGCTTGAATCGCCTGCTCAAAGAAAATCCCGACTTTCTGGACAAACCTGTTAACCAGAAAACAATCAGCTTCACGTTCGGCAAAACCGACCGAAAAAGCGACCTTGTGCTGCGCTGTGAAGGGCTGAGTAAATCCTTCGGCGACCTGACGCTGTTCGAGAATCTGACATTTGATATACTCAACGGGCAGCGCATCGGTATTACCGGCCCGAATGGTACGGGTAAAAGCACCTTTTTACGCCTGGCCCTCGGCCGGCTTGAACCGTCGGCAGGCCGAATCCGCATGGGCAGGAATCTCCGCGTGGGATATCTCGATCAGCACGGCGATGTTCTGGATCCTTCGAGGAGCGTTCTGGACGAGGCCCTCAGCGTAAATCCAGGGCTCTCGTCGGAGCAGGTTCGGAACAGGCTGGGCGCTTTTCTCTTTACCGGCGACGATGTGTTCAAGCAATG
>DQCG01000647.1:2037-3461 GCA_003533825.1 Phycisphaerales bacterium | reverse complement strand
CCTGCCGCATCATCCTGACCATCGAGGCAAAACTGTCCTTATTTTTTTCGTGTATCCACAATTGTCTCGGATTTGCCCTGCCTTCGGGGACGACCGCCGTGGCCTCCGCCCAGATCAGCCCCGCTCCGCCGGCGGCAAATCTTTCGTACCGCCGGAGTGTCAGTTTTCCAGGCCGGCCCTGTGAATCGCCGTCGCAGCCCTCCATCGGATGAACCGCCAGTGAGTTCGGTATGGTTAATCCCCCGGCCTGCACGGGCTCAGCTAAAATCGAAACATCCTCAATCGCCTTTACGGAAACATTGAGCCGCCTGCTTAGCCGCTCCATGTCCTCAATTCCACGTAACTGAAATTCCCACATTTAATTGTCCGCCTTACATTTTACTTTCTGTGAGTTTTGCCTTTAAAAATTTAGCTGTATAACTTTTGTTGTTTTTGACAATCTCCTCGGGCGCGCCTGTGACGAGCACTTTGCCGCCGGCTTCTCCGCCTTCGGGGCCAAGGTCTATAATATAATCGGCCATCTTGATAACATCAAGATTATGCTCTATGACGACGACCGTATTGCCGCAATCCGTCAGCCGGCCCAGTACGTTCAGGAGGTTATGTATGTCGGCGAAGTGCAGGCCCGTGGTTGGCTCGTCGAGCAGATACAGCGTGTGTCCGGTTGCCGCCTTACCCAGCTCGGCGGAGAGCTTGACGCGCTGGGCTTCGCCGCCGGAAAGAGTCGTCGAGGCCTGGCCCAGTTGCATATAGCCGAGCCCGACGTCGGCCAACGTCCGCAGGATTCGCACAATCGTCGGGAAATTGGCAAAGAAGTTAGTCGCCTCGTCAATCCGCATATCGAGCACGTCGGCGATATTTTTGCCTTTGTATGTGACTGCGAGAGTCTCCGGATTGTATCTTTTGCCCTTGCAATTCTGGCAGGTGACGTAAACGTCGGGCAGAAAGTGCATCTCGATTTTCTTTGTGCCCTGGCCCTTGCAGTATTCGCAGCGTCCGCCCTTGACGTTAAAGCTGAATCGTCCCGGTTTGTAGCCTCGAATCTTCGACTCTCGTGTCATGCTGAAAAGTTTTCTGATTACGTCAAAGACGCCGGTATAGGTTGCCGGGTTGCTCCTCGGCGTTTTTCCTATCGGGGACTGGTCGATCTCGATCACCTTGTCAATCTGCGAGGTGCCGATTACGGTCTTGTGCCTGCCGGGCTTCGCGCGAGACTGATAGAGCCGGCGTTTCAGGGCTTTGAGCAGAATCTCGGTGACCAGGGTGCTCTTGCCGGAACCGGAGACACCGGTGACGCACGTAAAGACGCCGAGCGGAAACTTTACATCGATATTCTTTAAGTTGTTCTCGGCCGCCGCTTTTACCTCGATACATTTTCGCAGATCGTGTGGTCTTCTCTTTGCCGGCAGGGCGATACTCTTTTT
>DQCG01000647.1:0-1855 GCA_003533825.1 Phycisphaerales bacterium | reverse complement strand
AGCCGCTGCAGGATTCCCAGCAACCGGTCGTTATCACGCTTATGCAGACCTATTGTCGGCTCATCGAGCACGTAGCAGACTCCCACAAGGCCGCTGCCGACCTGCGTGGCCAGGCGGATTCGCTGGGCCTCTCCGCCGGCAAGCGTGCTGCTCATTCGATTCAGAGTCAGGTATCCGAGTCCGACGTCGAACATAAATTTAAGCCGTGCTTTTATCTCCTTTAATACCGCAGCGGCAATAATAGACTTCTCGGTGTCTAATTTCAGCTTTTTGAAAAAACTCTGTGCCTTTTCGATGCTCAGAGCGCTCAGTTGCTGGATGTTCTTGTCTCCTACGGTAACGGCAATCGCTTCCGGCCGAAGCCGGCCTCCCAGGCAGCTCCGGCAGGGATGTTGTGAAAGATAGCTGGTCAATCTGGTCTTAACGTACTCGCTGGTTGTGTTTTCCCAGCGCCGAACAAGGTTCGGAATTACTCCTTCGAACCTGACGCCGTATTTCTTCGCATCCGCCTGTGTCGTCCCGTGCATCAGAATCTTTTTGTAATCTTCCGGTATCTCCGCGAACGGGATCGACTTGTTGATTTCCATCTTCCTGCAGAACCGTTTGACCAGCCTGTTGTAGAAGATGTTCATTCTCTTGCCGCCTTTGCGCCAGGCGTCGATAGCGCCGTTTTCCAGCGAGACGCTTTTGTCCGGTACAATCAGGTCGGGATCGAACTCCAGAATCGTCCCCAGGCCGTCGCAGCTTTTGCAGGCGCCATAAGGGCTATTGAAACTGAACAGCCGCGGCGATAACTCTTCGAGACTGGCCTGCGGGTGCTTGGGACAGGCAAATTTCTCGCTGTAAATCACTTCCTTCCATCGTCCTTTGCCGCCGTTTTGTTTGTCATCCTTGGGTTCCTGCACCAGCACAAGGAGGATGCCGTCAGCCAGTTTCAACGCCGTCTCTACGGAGTCGGCCAACCGGACCCGGACCGCATCCTTGATTATCAACCGGTCGACAACCGCGGCGATATCGTGCTTCTTGTTCTTGTTCAAAGCCGGCGCTTTACGCAAATCACAAATCTCGCCGTCCACGCGTACGCGCACGAAGCCTTCGCGCTGGATACCGTCAAAAATATCTTTGTGCTCGCCTTTTTTGCCTCGAACCAGGGGTGCGCATATCTGGATTTTCGTACCTTCCGGCCGGGAAAGAATTGACTCGACGATCTGCGAGGAATGCTGGCTTGTGATTTCTTTGCCGCATACCCAGCAGTGGGGCTGGCCCACCCGGGCGAAAAGCACTCTGAAGTAATCGTAAATCTCGGTGGTTGTAGCAACCGTCGAGCGGGGATTGTGGCTGGCGCTGCGCTGCTCGATTGCTATCGTCGGCGGCAGGCCCGTTATCTCGGACACCGTCGGTTTCTGCATTTGTTCGAGAAACTGCCGGGCATAGGTGCTGAGCGACTCGACATATTTCCTGCGCCCTTCGGCGTAAATCGTATCGAACGCGAGCGAGCTTTTGCCCGAACCGCTGATACCGGTAATGACCACCAGCTTATCACGCGGGACGCTCAGGTCTATATTCTTGAGATTGTGCTCGGCGGCACCTGTAATTCTGATTGCTTTCTCTGCTTGAACTGCCATTTACTTCTTTTAAGAACCTCAGTAACACTATTACAAAAAGTCGACATTAATACAAATTGGTCATTGTAGCACAACACCCCGGAAAGGTAAAAGATGTTTTTTTGTTGTCAGAAATCCCTTGTTCCCAACTTAAATAGACGATATTATCGGCATAAACAAGCCCGTACGCTATTATACTAATTTTATACTAAATTTGTGGATTTAGTATTTGACATAGTCGATATGTTTGT
>DQCG01000287.1:210-11466 GCA_003533825.1 Phycisphaerales bacterium | reverse complement strand
CCTGGGGGTTGTCTCCACTGGAATTACCACCATGGGATTCGAACATGAAGAAGTCAGGATTATCTCCGTTGGTATTAATCCAGTTTTTCCCGCCGAACAGCATTGTCGTTGCTGAAGTACCAAGCCCGGTATCAATCGCATCGTGTATGTCGAGATTGTCCATTTCAGGCCAAGGTTGGCCAGTCCCGGTCAATCCTACTGTTGTTGTACCTACGACCAACCGTTCAGCAGTGACCGTGTAGCCATCAACTGTAATACTCAGCATATTGTACGGAATAGTCCCATCGGGATTATCTGTCGTCACACTGGTTATGGGTGCTATCGCACCGTATGTGTTTAGCCTGCTATTAGTATTGATAGTGACGATTTAACAGCTAATTCTTCCGTCAAAAGCGTTAATTGCCGACAAAGACGCCCGATTGCAGCTTCAAAACCTGCATATCAGCATTGTTTTCAGGCTAAACACGTACATCGCACCCAAGCATAAAGGAGCCGTCATTACCAGTACCAGAATACTGCAAACCAAGAAAGTCAACTTTCTACACATATTAATTCTCCTCACAAAAGGATTGAGATAAAAACGCTCAGGCTACTCACCAAAGCGGCTGATAAAGATATTTATTTTTTGTGATTTTTCATATGATATATAAATATTTTCATGCACTACACCACCTCTTTTTTTCGGGGAGTTAAAGAGGAATCATAAATGAAAATTTCGAGCATTATTATACAAAAGGAATGTTCCTGGTTGGAATCCTATGCTGCTCATAGTTACTCCTCTCTTAAGATGACTATGATAGATATACAAGCCTAAAAGACCTATAATCCAAAGCCATTTTCCGGGGTCATTTTACTATTATAACCACCTGTTAGTCAAGGAAAATCTCCGGACTTATTGTGATTTCTATAGCCAGTCTCGTATTTTTCTATCGAGGAGTAAATTACATAAAATCAGTTCTTTGCCGCCAAGGCACGGGCCAATGTAACCGCCCAGCCGGCGACAATTATGATTATCAGGGCTAAAATCATGTACCTGAGCTTGACTTCCGTGAAAAAACGCTCGATAAAGCGAAAATATACTCCGAAAACGGCGATGATAAACGTCAGAATTGCGACGATAACCATAACAGAGCACAAAAGGCCGCAGGCAGGCTGGATATTGAACGCTTCGAAGATTCTGCCCTGAGCGAAGGCAAGTGTCGCCGTGGTCATTCCGCAGGTCGGGCACGGCAGACCGGTTCGCTGCTTGAATCCGCAGTAGCCAAGCCATCGGCCCATATCAATGTTGAAATGTCCCACCAGTGCAAATACGCCGAAGAAAGTGATTATCCCCAGGCAGACAATCGCCGCGACCATCCGCTGGCCGGACGATGCACGCGAGACAGAAGACAGACGACCGACAACAGAAAACAGAGGCCTGTCTTCCGACTTCCGACTTCTGACTTCAGATTTATGACTTCTCTCGTCCGAATTCTGTTGGCTTGTCTGCATTATTACGTTAAAATAGGGTAACGTAACGGTTATGTCAAGATTAGAGGTGGATAACAAGATATGGAATTAGAGCAGAGAGACCTGAGCAGTATGTTAGAGACGGCTATCGTGGCGGCTCGTCTGGCGGGCCAGCGGGCGATGGAAGAGATCAATTATATCAAGGTCTCGATAAAAAACTCCAACGAGCTGGTAACCCAGGCCGATGCGCGATGCCAGAAGATAATCATCGACCGAATCAAAGAGAACTATCCCGATCACGGATTTATCGCCGAGGAAGGCGAAGAAGGCAGGATGTTCAAACAGCCACCGAGAGGTCAGGATCCGCTCTGGTGGGTGATAGACCCGATCGACGGCACGAACAATTATGCGCACCGGATGTTGTTCTTTACCGTCAGTATCGCAGTCATGTACGAGGGCGAGCCGATTGTCGGTGTGATTTTCGAGCCGGCTACCGATTCGATGTTCACCGCCGTCAAAGGCCGAGAGGCTCAATTAAACGGCAGGCGAATCACGGCAAGCGAAGAGGCAATCGATAAATTTGCCAGTGTGGGTCTCGAAAGCCATTTTGATAATGGCGCGCCGAGCTGGGCCTGCGAGCTTATGGAGCGGACGAGATTTCGCAATTTAGGCTCGACCGCTCTGCAGTTGGCATACGTGGCAAAGGGCAGCATGGTCGCAACTATCGCCAATACACCGAAGCTCTGGGACATCGCCGGCGGGATTGCAATCGCTCAGGCCGCAGGTGCCCTCTTCACCGATTGGCAGGGACAGAACATCTTTCCCGTCGACCTGGACAATTACGACGGGCACAAATTCCAGATTATCACCGCCAACAAAAAAGTCCACCCCGAGATCGTAGAAATGCTAAGACATTAACGACTTACCTTGGGTCGGAGACGGGGTGCAGGGCAAATATTCTCACTTTGTCGCCGGGTAATGTCACCCGGCTTCTGTCGAGTACGGCAAGAACTCTTTTTTGCGGGCCGTCGACGCCGATGCGAACGAGGATATAAGCGGTAAAGACATCACTTCGCACGGTAACAATATTGCTGATCCGCGAGAAAATAACGTCACGCTCTTCGAAATCGCTGATCGCGCCATCGCTCGGCGTCAGGTCGGGATAGCCGTTCAAATCGACAGTGGCATAATTAGGGTCGTATGCATAATAGCCCATCTCAGGAACCTGCACAAGCGAGCCGATGCTTTCAAAAGCTCCTGCTACTGTTTCTCTATATGTAACTATTGCCCGGGCAATTGATTCCTGCATCCACGGTAATTGGGCAATCACAAACCATGGGGCCGTATTGATATTTATCCGGCCCTTTATTCTCGTTTCATTATCCGGCAGGCCATAATCCATCGGGTCGATGACCGTCAGATATTGGAAAATATTCGTAAAAACGGGATTTCGTAAATTCAGCCGGACGACATCTTCGGCAGGCTCGGCTTCGAGCCGCATGCCAATCATATCTTCCTGCTCGGTAATCGGTCTGGGCCCCACAATAAATACCCGTGCTATATCGCCCACCGACGCAAAACGCTCGAGAGCATTTGCAAAGTTGTAAAAATTGTAATTCTTCCGCGCCCCGCTCAATCCGTTAGCCCCACCCAATGTGTTGCTCGCGGAGACGACATTCTGATACACTACATTCCAGGCATTGTCGGCCCGGGCGTAAAACTGCTGGACGTTTTTAGCCGTATCCCACTCGAACCATTCATCCTGGGTCTGCTGTTTATCAAGATAAATATCGCCGGCGAGTGTCCTCCTGATAAGATAAACGTCATATCTATCTTTTAAGACATATTCGGGCGGATCCGAATCCTGCACGGACTCGTACGTGGCCAGCACAAAATTGTTGTCTTCTCTGCCGCCGCCGGTTGACATCATACCCGCCACACCGAGGGCCGTCGAAGCGGACGAGCTGTTGGTAACTACAAATCTGCTGCCGTCCGCTATGCCGTGACCGGCAAGGTTGATTGTGCCGACAACCGCACCATTCGGATCGCGAACCTCCAGCCTGAAATCACCCAGCGGAATATCCGCGTCGAACGGATTATAAAGCTCAACCGCAAAATGATTATTTGTCGAAACATCCGAATCCGTCTCGCCGATCCTGAACACCAGCTCGCTTATGAACGGCTGAGCCTCAAAGCCGTAATAAGTCTTCGGACCCACCGGCAAGACACTGACCTGCGCATCGGCATCACGAAGGTCAACGATATTAACAGCCAGTTGAGCTGCTAATTGACCGGCGCCGATATTGTTGGGATCGTCATTCAGAAGCCCTGCTGTTATCGCAGTATACAGCTCATTCACATCCGCGGTATTGACATTAACCATTTTTCCGCCGTCCGGGTCGATAATCCTGTCCGTATTGCAGGTAGTGGTAATATGTCGATATGCATAATTCGGATCAAGACCGCCATTATCGCCGGCCCTTTGGAACCACATATCCAGCGTTTCTCCACCCGACGAGAGAGGGGTGGATAACGTATTGAGCCTGAAGTGCCCTCCCCATTGTTCCAGGCGAGTGTCAATATCTGTATGATTCAACATATATCTGTAGCGAAGCTCCAGCTCATCGGAAATATCGTATGGGGTATAAGGCCCGTTCGGCTCGCCATAACTCCAAATGACGTTCCTGGCATATCCGGCCAAATCCCGGGGATTAAGGCCATACCTGGAATTTGCCCTTGCCGCAAGCAGGTTAATTTCATCCATTGCGGTAGGAGGCTGGCCCGGTTGTCCGGCCAGGGCCAGAAGATTTATCTGCAACTGGCTTGAGCGGCCGATATCGAATACGCTGAAATTAGGATCGGTCGAATCAAATTTGAACGCCGTATTGGCATTTAACATGGCACTGTTATCAATAATTCTGATAGCGGCGAAAATGGGCTTGCCCTTATTGCTGCTCATCTGAGGTATAATCACCCATTGCGAATCGGCTACGCCGTCACCGTCCGCATCTGCAACTAATCCCTCACTCATGATGCCGGCAAACTGATAGTCCGGCACAACTTCAGCCTGCAATTCGGTATTCGGATCCAGCTTGTAATAGACATCGCTTATCTGCCGCCATCTATAGTCACCGTCGCCGTATCGATACGGCTCAAGGCACGCCAGCCATCTGTCCGCCGGACCGGGATAGTCATAATACTCGGATAGCTTCTGACCGTTGGGGTCCGTATGGGGAATGTCGTAAAAAAGTTCCTGTGATATCTGTGCAACGATTGTCTCGACCGCGAGGTTCAGATCTTTATTCTCCGATATGGCAGACGTCGCCATCTTGTCCACGCGGGAAACCATTACAAACAACACGCCGACTACAGCCAACAGGCTGGTCAGAACCACCGTCAGGATCAGAGCGGAGCCGGACGGAAATGGTTTTCTAAGGAATTTTTTGTCTGCTGTTTCCATTTTCAGCATCTTAATTGCCCAAATAAACAATGTGGCTGAAGGTTCTGCCTTCCTTTATAATCCCTTTAGAATCGAACAATGTGAATGTGAACTTGAGCGCCCGTCCAAGTCCAGGAATCACGTCAAAATGAGCCTCATCGACCTGGTCTCTCGGGTAATCAATGTTATTAATCAGGACGCCTCCGTTAGGAGGATAAGGGTAGAGAACTCCCGGAATTTCTTCGGAATGAAGGCCCATCACATCCTGGTCCGGGATAAAGTCCGTATCTAACAGGGTTCCGTCACCATCGGGGTCCACTTCCGGAATCCATCGCTGCTGGGCATCATTCCAGCCCTGAATCTTAAACTCGCCCACACCCTCACATAAAAGCATGTGAATTGAATTCGGGTTGGCCGGATCGACGTCGGCGCCTCTGGCCTGTTCGTTGATATTGCTCTGGTCCACCTTGACATCGCAAATCACCGATAGCATGTCCGCCTTTTGTGTCCATGGAGTCATTTTCCATTCGTCCAGAGTCATCTTTTCGTATTCATAGTAATTGTTCCACTGGTACAACTGCTGGTCACTGACGTTGTTTGGATCCAAAAAAGCAGCAAGAGCCGGATCAGCCGTTAATATATGCTGGGTTCGCACAAGCATTCGATCGGCTCTGGCTTGTCTCTGGGCTACGATACCGTTTCGCCTGGCAAGTATATAAGTGACTCTGGCAACGTTACCGCGAACCATCGGGTTAACTCGATACGAGTAAAAATCACCATCGGCAAAAAACATGATCCGGTCGAATCTCTCGAATCCGTCAAGGTCGTTATCCTCATAACTGGCAGAAACGGGACTGGCGGCCCACGTCACGAAAATTTCCCCATCCTTGCGAAGGCCTTTGAAATCGGTATTGAGCTGGTTGGTAATGGCCCGCAGTTTCTGCATAATTTCAACGTTTGCGATTGCGGTACGGTGGGCATCGATGCTGACTCTGAAAATTATGCTCGCAAAGGACAGAACTATCGCCAGGATCCCAACAGCAACAAGGAGCTCGATTAATGTAAAAGCTTTTTTAGTTCGTAGTTCGTAGTTCATTGTTCATCGATTAACGGATCTTCTCGAATCGCTCAACATCTCTGCCAAATCCGTAAAATTCCGTAGTTAAAATCTGATCAGTTTCTGATATACGGCTATGCAGGGTTTTCTGCCGCCGCCTATAGGCGGGGGAATCACCCACACCGAATCACCACCCTGCCACAGCTTTTCCCGGGCCAGAGTAATCTGCTCAGGCCGGGCGGGATCTGCGCCTCGTTCCACCACTCGATATATCTGCCCGGTCCCGTTTTCAACTATCGTATAACCGTCATTGATAAATGTCATATCGCCGGTGACGGCAAGCACCATATCGCCAACTGCTCCAGTAACACCAACCTGCGCCGGGACCGGCCTGGCCGTCCCGTCCGGTGGGTACGTAGTAGTGCTGCCCACTTTCCGGCAGACAAAGACCGTTACCTGCACAAGCCGGTTATCCGCATCGGAATACACAGGCCTGCATAAGGCGGACCAGTAGTAGTGCTTCTGGGTCGACGTCCTTGTTGAAGGATATGCAAATTCAGCCCCGGCGATAAGATTGAGCGACTCGAAAGGGGTTTGCTGATTTACCGCCAAATTCGTATTCGTCAGACCGATACCGTGCAGCCTGACCTTTGCAAATGCCTCGTCGGCAACTACCGCAGCAATGCTTCGCTCGGTGGCAATTGTCGAGAAATGAATACCCGTGAGGAACGTACCGCTTATAAAAACCATCCCAATGGCCAGCGTACCGACAGCCAGCAAAACCTCGGTAAGAGAAAAACCACTATATTGACGCCTCTTTCTCATAAGCTTTTCAATCCGGCAAAATCATCGTCCCCGTATACGAATTTATATAAATCATATCCGGAGCCTTTTGATACAGATAATCCGACCACGCCGCGCCCCTTTCACGGGCCTGCTCGAATTCTTTCTTTTCATAGATAATAACGAAGCTGTTCCGGCTCTCTTCGGGCCCAAAACCCATTTGAGGATAATCGTCCTGAATAAACATCCCCACCCCGTGATTATTGATATTCACAGGAGAATTAAAAACGTTATCCATCGAAAATTTGTCGGGATTCGAATTATCCGGCTGGTAAATTCCACCTTTATTTCTCACCCGAACATCGTGAATGACCAGTTTGCCCGACGGTGAAAAAATAATTGAAAAAGACGTCGTATCATTCAACACATTGACGTTATCAATCTCAATATCACTATCGATAACACTATCTCCCGAAGGATTAAGCAGGCCGGGATTATATCTCAAATCCATCACGATGACCGTTTCGGGCAGTTTGATTGGTTTGACACCCCGGACAGCTCTAAAGCCTATTGTCAGATTGCCCATCCTGGCCGGCTCTTCGTACACTATTAAGACCATATATTGATTGCCCGCCGAATCCTGCTGGAAACGTATGCCGGCATAGCGCTGCTCTTTTGCGGCGATAGCACGACCCGATGCAAGCGAGGCGCTTATCAAGCTCTTTGCGCCGCTTTGGGACTCGAATGAGTTCAAAAGTGAGCGTATAGCCGGCAACCCGAAACCGACAAGCAGAGCTATGGTTGCAATAACAACCACCATCTCGGGTAATGTAAGACCGGATTGTTTTGACCTCGTTTTCATTTTGACCTGTTCGTTACATCATCACCATTGCCGAAGATTTTGTCCGGCCCGGCGGACACGAGCTCCGGATAATTTTCCCCGGCGACATACCTGTAATCCAACACCGTTCCCCAGGCATCGTATATCTCCTGTGGCGAATCGACCAAGGACATACCGGCCGGACTGTATTGATTCTTTATCAGGGTATTGCTGACTTTTTCCAATATCTTCCGGGAACCCGGTATTGAGTAAAGCTCTCCATAGAGATATTCCGAATGCGCCGGAACATCTGCAAAATCCTTTGCAGGCTGCTCGGGAAAAACTCCTTGAAATTCCTTATACTCCTCCAATGCGCCTTCCAGCAGCGCAAAGGTACTTTCGACGCTCTTGGCCTTGGCCTGAGTATCGATACGACCGGCGACGCCGATGACCATGGTCGCCAAAAGCGCAATCAAACCCACTACAATCAGCATCTCGACAAGGCTTAGGCCATGCTTGTATCTGCGAGTTTTCATATTTTTTTGCTCGCTTAATGGGTTGCGGACGGGGGGCTTAGTTTCCAAAATTGCAAATGTCGTCGCTTGTCCCGTAAAGACCATCGGCCCCCGCTGAAATCAATATGTAAGAATCGGGCCGGTAAGGCCAGACTCTCGCGCTTATTTTCGGATCCCTGATATAGTTATAGAAGAACTCATACTGATTGGCGGATCTGCCCAACGGATGCTCTCTGTTATCGTACTGCTGCTTCGCTACGATAAGGGCATCATTGTCGGAGACGCGATAAACGGCATTCATTATTTTTCCGGAAGTGTTAGCCCGGTAATAAAGTATTGGCGCCCCGGCCTTTTCAGCGGCAGTTCTCGGCAGGCCTGTAAGAGGATCTATCATGGTTATCTTTTTCGTACCGAATACATCGCAAATCACAAACGTATCAGGCGCCAGCGATCCGAGGACAGTAAGATTAAACAAATCGCCCAGCTTAAAGGCGCTGGCAGTCGCAAGCTCCAGGTAAGGACCTTTTCTCTCGTCGAAAGTGTCCGGCACACCATCAGTATTAACATCTCTTGTCTGAGCCGGATCGTATGAGCCGGGCCCGCCCGTTGCATCGAGGCCACTCGCTCTCCATGCCGAATTAGGATGAAATCCCAGCAGATCCCAGCCAAGAAGCGCTTCGGCGAGTTTTTGCGATCCACAATAATCGCTGCCGGGATTGGGGGGTAATGCCCAGTCAGACGGCGGATAATCGCCTTCATCGTTCTTGAAAGCAGACAGAGCCAGCTCTATAGTGGCAAACTGGGCTTTTTGCTTTGTCTCTTTTGCCATTTTTTTCACTACGCTCAGAGACGGGACAAGCAGACCAGTTAATAGCGCTATAATTCCCAGAACGATCAACAACTCGATAATCGTTAGACCCGTTTTTTTACGTTCCACAGTTACTCCTTTTAATATCCGTTAATCTCAACGGCACTAACTTCCTGCTGCTCTTTATAGCTCCTG
Source organism: Phycisphaerales bacterium (assembly GCA_003533825.1). Classification (GTDB taxonomy): domain Bacteria; phylum Planctomycetota; class Phycisphaerae; order Sedimentisphaerales; family Anaerobacaceae; genus JAFGPJ01. Next base: position 2,400 of record DQCG01000287.1, on the reverse strand, counting down.
TGCAGCCAGTTGTCGGCAAGAATTGCCAGGTCAAAGAAATTGATAGTGCCAAAGCCGGCTAAATCATCATCTCGAAATAGATTATGTTTATCATCAGACTCCACCTCAAGCAGCCAAACATCGGCCGCCTGTTGCAGGTCGCTGGCATCGACATAGCAATCACGGTTGAAATCCCCGGCTAAAAAACCGCCGCCGTCACAATATATCACGCATTCGATGGAATCCCACCAAACACGGTAAAACTCGAAAAATCCACCTTCCGTGTCTATATTTATTCTTAGACTAAATGATAATTTGTGTGGTTCTCCATCCCTGTATTTGTCTTCAACGGCATAGCTTTGGCCGGTATATTCTCCTCTTATATCCGAGCTTGCGCCATTCGGCTCCCAAACCACCTCGTCATCAATCATCACAACTGCAGTTGCGTTATTCGGGTCCCATCCAAGGCCCGAATAGGTATCCAGTTTTAAGTCAAACGTAATCTCATTTACATCATCCAGAAAAACATCCTGAGAAACTGTTCCCGCATCTCTGGCGGCAAAGGCTGTAAACCACTGCGAAGAGAAAAGCAAGCTGAAGTTGCCGTCCGTTGACCATGAAGCCTCTGTCTTTCCCGTGATCTTACCAGAAGGCATATTGACATCCCAGCCGTTCGGTTCCTGCGCTATGATATCGTCTATCGGGCCGTCGTCTTCAAAACTCCCGTTGACAATCTCACAAACGCCGGCTTGCACCCAGCCGGCAGCAAACAGCATCAACATCGTCGCCCCAATAGCTATCAAGTTTCTCATCATGATTTTCTCCTTCTCCACATTACCACGTACTTTCGGTTAAAAGAACTTCCGGTAGAGCAGTTCAGGATGCACACATCTATTGCCTGTCAATCGGCCTGCTGTTATGGTTATTCTCGAAATCTCCAATCATAATTAGTGATATCGTCAGGCGTGCCATACTCACCGTCGCTGCCGGCTGAAATCAAAATATACGTATCTGCACGATAAGGTCTAACCGCCGCCGTGTGCGACGCTAACACTTTATCGTTTGTTGTGTTCATGTAGAACCTGTAGCCCGGTTGATGGCCGGTCTCTATTGCAAGCCTGTGTGGCTCACCATCTGGCGGTGGGTCGAATGGCTTACCAAGCATGACTAATGACTGATTGTCTCTGTAATCGTAAATATTCTGAGGATTATCCGGATTAGCGAAATCATGCTGAGTATTGGATGTATTTGCCCTATAATAAAGGATGGGCATGCCAACCTTCTTGCCTGATTGAAGGTGTGTAACGTTCCTGAATACATCGCATAAAACAAAGTTCTCGCCTGCATAAGGACCTACTTCTTTATACAGATCCATTAACTGGTAAGCATTAGCGTTATCAAGTGGCAGATAAGGGCCTTTCCTGGCGCTCAAACTATTTCTGTATGCAATGGGATTTGCTGTTTGCGGCGGATATAAATTGTTGTTTAAGCTGCCCATACCATTACTTCTGAATATCGAATCCGGATGATATCCCATCAAATCCCGGCCCATCACCGCCTCACAGAGTTTCATAGCACCGCAGTATGGCACTGCATCCGGGTCCAGAGCATCAGAGTCAGGATAACCATCGAACTCACTGTTAAAAAGCTCTATCGCTGTGTCGATGCTATTGAGTTGTGCCCTTTGCTTAACCTCATAGGCATATCGCTTGACCTGATTCAGCGCCGGGACAAGAAGACCGATGAGAATAACAATAATGCTCATCACGGTCAGCAGTTCAACAATGGTAAATGCCGCTTCTCTATTGGATTGTTTTACGTTTGACTTCATTTTTTTCTCCTTACTTTCTACTTTTCAATTTAACGTTCGGTTTATTTCTTTGGTTTCTATGTTGCGCTCAGGTTTGTAATAATTCCTATCATCGGCAGGAATATTGACAAAACGATAGTCCCAACTACGGCGCCAAGACAAATAATCATAACCGGTTCGAGCAGCGACATCAGCGAGGCAACCAGAACGTCGACCTGCTCATCGTAATTGTCGGCCACTTTCAAAAGCATCTTGTCCAGGTCACCCGTTTCCTCACCCACGGCGACCATGTTGGAGACAATCAAGTCGACGGTTTTTGACTGCCGCAGCGGCCCTGCAAAGGTGTCACCCTGCCGGATGGAGTTGTGAACCTTACCGAGCATGCTGGCAAAAACCTCGTT
>DQCG01000287.1:0-160 GCA_003533825.1 Phycisphaerales bacterium | reverse complement strand
CACTAATCAATGTCCCGAGCGTTCTTGTCCAGCGCGTAACTGAGACCCTGCTGGTAAGCTGGCCTACTACCGGCAGTTTCAATTTGATGCTGTCCAGAACAAGTCTGCCCCCGCGAAACCTTCTTACAAACCTAAGTACAAACATTATTGCAAACGGTAC
>DQCG01000060.1 GCA_003533825.1 Phycisphaerales bacterium | reverse complement strand
ATCTACACTTGTTCTGAGCCTAGTGTGAAACTGCCGGCTTTTGCCATGATCCTTCGCCTCCGTGACGAAGAGCAGTATGACGAGATTTTCGAGGAGGCATGGCAGAAGGCTATCGGCCTGATCAATTTCACCCGGGGACAACAGGCGATGCCGGGATTGATCATCGACCGGCCCATCCACAAGGACACCAAGCTGACCGTTGCTTACTTTTCAACCGCGGAGATCGAGAACAAGACAAAACTGGCCCAGAGATTCAACATTCGTCCCTCGCTGACGATGCCGGGCGACTACCTCGTCCTCAGCTCGACCGACTCTCTGGCGCGGGATATTGTCGATGCTCTGGGCAGAGAGATCGAGCGGACGGTCAAGCCGTTAGCTGAAACCCACAGCCTGGTCGAGCTCGAGGGCGTTCAGTTGGCCTCGATCCTTCAAGCTAACCGTCAGACGCTCGTTCGCGGGGACATGGTCAAAAAGGGTAGCACGCAGGAAGAGGCTGAGGGTGGAATCGACTTGCTGATCACCCTGGCAAAGTTTTTTAAGAGCCTCAAGCTAAGTATCGGCATGCACGAGGGCACAACCGAAGCGAGCCTGGAGATGAAGTTGAACTTGCAGTAAGCGTTGACATGTGCTAACGTTTAGCTGCGGGTTTGTATAGCGAAAGGAACGACCCATGGTTGGGCAAACTGAGAAACCGCCAGACCCCCGCCGGGCCTGGGCTGCATACGAACCTGATGCCGATCGCTCGTGGAATCTTGCTCGAGCGGGACATCTTTACCGACGCGCTGCTTTCGGTGCAAGTTGGGAGCAGTTGCAGCAGGCACTTTCGGACGGACCGCAACGGACCATCGACAAGCTGCTGAGGCCTCATCAGGCTGAGGTTGCGGAATTCAATCGCACTTATGACGAGTATGAAGCGGCCACCGGTTCGGTGGATTAGTTGCGGGCATGGTGGCTGCGTCGGATGATTCAGACTCCGCACCCGCTTCTGGAAAAAATGACGCTGTTCTGGCACAGTCATTTCGCCACCAACGCTGCGGAGGTCAAGAACGCCCGGTTGATGCAGCAGCACATCCGGCTTCTGCGCAGCCAGGCCCTTGGCTCGTTCAGGATTCTCCTGGAAGGCATCTCGCAAGACCCCGCCGTGCTTATATGGCTGGGCGCCGAGGCCAATCGCAAAGCATATCCGAACGAGAACCTCGCCCGGACGATTATGGAGACCTTCACACTGGGCCCCGACCACTGCACGGAAGATGACATCCGGGCCACGTCCAGAGCCTTTACCGGCTGGTTCGTGCTCAGGGGCAAGCTTCGCTATATCCCTCGTGAGCACGATGTGAATGAAAAACAAATTCTCGGCCGGAAAGGCAACTTTGCTCGCGAAGATGTGCTGCGAATTGTGCTCGAACAGCCTGCAACATCGCAGAGTTTGGTCCGCAAATTGTACCGCTGGCTGATCAACGAGACCGAGCAGCCTAACGAAGCTCTGATTGCCCCGCTGGCCGAATTATTCGCGAAGGATTACGATGTGCTGAAACTTGTCGAAACGATGCTGCGATCCAATCTTTTCTTCTCCACGTCGGCATATCGCGGGAGGATCAAGTGTCCGGCTGAGTTTGCGATTGGTATAGTCAAGGCTCTGGAAGAAACGATCTCCACCACGCAACTTGCGAACGATCTTGCTGATCTCGGCCAGAACCTTTACAACCCACCAACCGTCAGAGGCTGGGCCGGCGGACAGCACTGGATTAACAGCACGGCGATAGTCGCTCGCCAGAACCTTGCCTCGGCATTGCTGCAAGGCTCGGGCCCATACGGCAACAAGCTCAATCCATGGGCTGTTGCCCAAAGGCACGGATGCACAACGCCCGCATCCGCCCGGCGGTTTCTGCTTGATCTCTTCCTGCAAGGCGATCTTGACCCCGACGTTTATAATACGCTGCCGAAGACGCCATGGGGGCAGGATGATGACTTGGGGGGACGAACACGTTCTTTTGCGTACGCAATCGTTTCACTTCCTGAATTTCACCTGGCTTAAATTGGGAGATAATACAATGTCCTATACACGACGCGATTTCTTGAAGGCCACTCTGGGGGCGTCAACGATGCTGTCGCTCGCATCACCGGCGCCGAATTTACTGGCTCTTGACGAGGATACCGGTGCTGCTCGGCGGGATGACCGCGACACAGTCCTTGTGGTCGTTCAACTGTCGGGCGGCAACGACGGACTCAATACGGTGGTGCCGTACGCCGACGACGAATACGCCCGAAACCGACCTACGCTGCGTTTACAGCCCAAAGACGTGCACAAAATCGACTCGTATCTGGGTTTCCACCCGCGAATGGAAGCGTTTTCGCGTCTGCACAAGGAGGGACACCTAAGCATTCTCCACGGCGTGGGCTATCCCAATTCAGACCGCTCTCACGACGTCGCGATGCGCCACTGGCATAGCGCCAAACCCGATGACCCCAATTGCCAGACGGGCTGGCTGGGCCGGGCTGCTGACAGCGTCTGGCACACGAACCAGAAGGACATGCCCGCCGTGTTCGTAGGGCCGATCATTCAGCCTTTTGGCCTGAGAGCCGAACACGTGATCATCTCGTCTATCAAGTCGCCGGATGATCTGACTATCGATCCCGCACCGGGTGAATTGCAGCCGAATCGGGCGGTCGAGTCTTTCCGTGCGGACAATGACAACCCACTGCTCAACCACCTGCGGGACTGTACGGCGAATGCCAGTACCAAGAGCCGAAGAATCGAGGCGGTGGTCAGGGCATCCGCCAACAAGGCCGAATATCCTTCGTTCCGGCTTGCCGAGACTTTGTGTACAGTTGCCCAATTGGTTCGGGCTGATATCGGCATCAGAATATTCTTCACCGAACTCGGCGGCGGCGGAATCGGCGGCTTTGACAATCACGCCAATCAATTGGGTAACCATTGCTCTTTGCTTCACCATTTGTCCGAGTCGCTGGCCGCTTCCATTCATGACTTGAAGAAAGACAAGCTTCTGGACAGAGTCCTGCTGATGACAATCTCCGAATTCGGAAGGACAGTCAAAGAGAATGGCCGGCGTGGTACCGGACATGGCGCGGCTGCCCCCATCTTCCTGGCCGGCGGCAAACTAAAAAGTGGTCTTATCGGGCCGCATCCCAGCCTTACTGATCTGGATAACGGCGCCATGAAATTCCACACCGACTTCCGCCGGATCTACGCCACCGTGCTGGACCGATGGCTTGGCTTCGACAGCCTGACTGTACTCGGCAAGCGCTTTGAACCGCTTGATATCCTGAATGTTTAGCTTGTACGACTCGTTGCCATCTGCTGCTGCCTAAATCTGCTTGAGACTACGGAGTGGAGCGGCCCACGCCGATGTCGTCAATGAATACTTTGCCTGAACCGCCGGGCTGCAAATTATCCTTGTCCCCAAGGCCGATAGAGATGCTGTCAACATCCGTCAGGTTCACGCCCTGATCGGCGAACTTCTGCAGGGGGATAATCCACTGCGTCCAGACATCTGTCGTCGCCGCATTAGCATCGTCGTGGTACACCGTCGCAGGCTCGCCTGCGCTGTTGGCTAAAACCACGTACATCGGCTCAGGATCGTTGCTGAGTATGCCTACGTCCTCGGATTGCCACTGCCCCGTGACTGTGCCGGTCGTACTGACGTCTGAGAACACCGCGGTGCACGTCTCCTCGGGATTATTGCTGGATAGCGCCAATCCTACGTATACAATAGTACTCATCTGCACTGTAGCGCTGGACCCAAGAGATGCATCGTCCAAAGGCACAAAATTGATCCCGTCCATCGAATGGGAAGCCGTCAACAAGCCCGCAGCATCGCGCTCAAGTTTTACCCAATGCGGAACCGACAGAGTATTGTCCACAGAATTCAAGCTCTCTCCTGCCGTTTCGGCTCTACGACGGAATCTTGTGGCGCCATCCGGCCTGGAGAATACCATTGCGTATTTGGAATCCGGAGTAAGTGTCTCACGAATCATAACACCGGCCTTGGCGCTGGTCGATGTCTCAGTAACGCTCTGAACCTTTACTACAATCGAACCGGGTCCGGAAAGCTGCTTATAGACGTAATGGAAACTATCAGCCGGGTCGGCGATATTGTCACTGCGGGCGGTCATCGTATAAGTTCCCGCCGGCCCTTCCGTGAAGGTGCTGAAGGTTGCAGGATAACCCCTGAACCACAGAGACAATTCTTCGGCGCCTCTGAAAGTCCAATCCCGCTGGGAAGTCAAAGTCATGGTTGCCTCTGAAAATGTTGTATCGCCGGTTTTGTTGTAAAACAGTGGCATTGACTGGTTACCGCCGTTAATGATTGTAAGCTCGGCAAAGGGGAACGTGTCGTTGCCTACTTGCGAGCCGTTAGCCGGCTGGTCATCTCCGCCTATCCATGTTAAAAATATTCTGTTGCTCTCAGGGTCATCGGGATTAAGGTCATTGTAGGCCTCGAAGTCGTCTATGACAAAATATTCCTGTGTCGTAAAGTTCCAGATGTCACCCTGCCACGTTGTGGTAATCTCAGCGTCATTGACTTCATCGACACGCCAATAGTAGGTCGTGCCCAAATCGAGCGCCAACGGCCCGTGGCTGATTTCGGCCACCGTAGTAACCGGGGTGGTGCCGTCAATTACGGCCTGCTCGTCGGAGCTGATGTAAACATTGTGCTCGGCAGCTTCTCTTCC
>DQCG01000340.1:21052-25410 GCA_003533825.1 Phycisphaerales bacterium | reverse complement strand
GCTTATATGAAGGCCCATTATCCCGTCGAGTTCATGGCGGCCCTTTTGACCTACGAAATGGACAACACCGACAAGATCGTCGATTACATCGCCGAGTGCGTGCAGATGGGCATCGAAGTATTAGCTCCCGATATTAACGAGAGCGGGGTCGATTTCACGCCGCTCTATGAGCAGCGTGAAGATGGAGAAAAGAATGCGGGTGTCATTCGCTTCGGGCTGGCCGCCGTCAAGGGCGTAGGTGAAAAGGCGGTCGAGCAGATTATCGCCGCACGAAAAGAAGTCGGCAGGTTCCAGAGCCTGTTCCATTTCTGCGAGAATGTGGATTTGCGGGCCGCCAACAAGCAGGTTCTTGAGGCTCTTATCAAGGCCGGGGCCTTTGACAAGCTCGGCGGGGGCCGGGCGCAGATGATGGCCGGTCTCGAAAGGGCGATGGAAAGCGGGGCGGGCCTGCAGGCGGACAAGCAGGCCGGGCAAATGAATTTCTTCGGCCAGATGGCCGGGGGAAACGATTACTCGAAGGACCATAAGCGCCTGCCGAACGTGCCGCCCTGGCCCGAGCCGAAAATGCTGGCTTACGAAAAGGAAGTTCTCGGATTCTATGTCACCAGCAATCCGCTGAGCCACCACGCCGAGACGATAAATATTTATTCCACGCGCAACAGCTCGCAATTAGCCGAGGCCAACGGCGAAAAGCAAATCGTCATCGGCGGAATGATAACGAAGATCAGATACAACCTGACAAAGACGGGGCGGAACGCCGGCTCGAAAATGGCCGTATTTACACTCGAGGATTTGCAGGGACAGGTCGAAGTGGTGATGTTCCCCGATGTTTTGAACGAGTACGGCGGTGTCCTGCTTCAGGACGCTATCGTTTTTGTAAAGGGCAAGCTCGATTACAGGAGGGAACGGCCAAACGTTCTGGCTTCCGAGTTGATACGCCTCGAAGACGTTCGGGAGAAACTCGCCGCCAAAGTCAGGATAGGACTGAATGCCGGGGATGTCACCAAAGAAAAGGTGGCGATGATAAAGAGCATCTGCCGGCACCACAGGGGTAAAAGCCCGGTTTACGTCGCCGTGCGAACCAACAAAGGCAGGGTTTATGCCGCCGCCGACAAGGAGCTGAGCGTCAATCCCGACCTCGAATTCTGCCGGAAAATGCGCCAAGTGGTGGGCGAGGAAAACTTCCAGTTGGCGAAATAAGGAACTCAATATGTGGCTGCCAAAGGATGAAAGAAAAACACTATCTTTTTATTATCAAGAAATTACTGATACTGGCGCCGGAAGCATACAGCAGTCCTCTGACAATCCAATTGCCCTTATAAACTACCTGTCTAATGAAACAAAATCGGCTAAAGGTAATCAAATAACCTCACAAAACATCAAACAGATAAACAGGCGTCTTAGGAATTTAGGTTTAATTAACATCAAAGATATTGGTGCCAGAGGAAGAAGGATTGAGCTAACACCTGAGGGGTTGCAACTTGGGCAAAGATTTAATTCCTGGTGGTTACGAAGCAACTTATGGTATACAGAATTCATCAAGAACCACTGGATATGGGTCATTATCAGTTTCCTCGGTGGAATTATTGCCACTTTGTTAGTACAATGGTTATCCAAGATCATTATGTGAAGAAGAGTTCGAATCTTTGCTCAAATGTGATTATTCTTAACAGGCGGCATTGGTGCTCAGTAGAGCTCGATGTGTTCGGCTTTTGAAGCTGGGATGGCAACCTTCTGATTTTTTGAAGAAAATTTTTCATATACTTATTGCATTGTTCTGACTAATCCTGCATGATAATAAATGCCCTAGTGGGCGAACGTCGGCTCCATGCCGTGTGTTCGAGCGGCCTGTCCGCATGAACCTAGCCTGCTACGGGTTTTATTTTTTCCAATTCCAAAGGATTTGAATCGCTGTACCATTCGCCATACGGCTTATTCCTTGTATCGTCCAAATCCATAATTAGTCGATACGCTGGTGCGAGCAGATGAAAAAACCTGTCCTCTCCGCGCTCAAACATCCGCTGTAAAGCCCAGAGATGATAATCTATAACCTGCAATCCCGCATATTGAGAAGGATATCCCGAAAAGATAGCTGTCTCGCTTTCCGAACGTATGCCAGTCTTTCTCTCAAAATTTACTTTTGCTCTTTTGATTGCTTCTTCAAGAGCGTGCTGGCGGACTGATTTGCCACGTCGGGCAAGGACAATGCGATTTTCATCGGCAGTATGGAGACTACCCTTGAAAAGCCTTTTGACAAGGTCGTCGTAAACATCATTGGGAGAAAGCTTGGAATGTCGCTGATGCAACAAGCGAGCGGTCTTGACCAGATATTCCTTGCGCCTAATTGCGATTTGGACCTTCGCGCCGAGATCCGGCAAAAGTTTAAGAACCTCGCGTCTCACTTCCGGAAGGTCGTCTTTCGCGTGAAAATAAACCGCTGTCTTTTTAGTTTTGGGTTGCATAGATGGAACATCTCTAAAATACGGATCAGCAAGTAAGTCGGTCCGCAGTTTTTCGAGCTTGTGGTGTACCAGCCTTGGACCTGGGAGATAGGCCACTCCGACCATGAACACTTTTGAAACACCTTCCCTGCCGACAATTACGTGGCCGCGCCTATTGAAAAGAGTAAGGTCACCCGCTTCATCTACATAATAGTTATTTACCGATCGTTTCTCTGCCATGTGCTTTTGGTTCAATCAAATTATCTTTTGACTAATATTCGAAACTTCATTATCTTCGATTGTGATATAAACGTTAATATACCACGAATTTTCATCGTTCATAGGGTAAGAAATGGATTTTGGAGAAAGATTTTTCAAGCATATTTATTGTTCTTGATGATAGGTTAAGATGGTGTGATAATAACTTTTGTTGCCGGAAGGAATCCCGGTTGCTAATGCTTATTGTGTTTTGTGTAAAATTGTGTTTACTGAGCAAGAAAAAGAATCCCTGAAGCAGCGGTTGGTCGGCTTCCTGAAGACGGAAAGGGAAGTATGCCGGATTGTCATTTTTGGCTCCTTCGTGAATTCGGATGATCCGCACGATCTGGATGTCGCCGTATTTCAGGATAGCGATGAGAAATACCTTCCGCTGGCAATGAAATATCGCAGGAAAACTCGTGATATTGCCCGCGTAATACCTATGGATATCCTGCCATTGAAAACCGGAGTCCAGGGCGAAATTTTCATGGACGAAATCGAACGCGGCGAGGTTATATATGATCGGAAATAAGCTAGCGCGCGTCATTGCGAGCGGAGCGAAGCAATCTCAAAAGCTACGATAAGTCTTTCCGTCTGTTATGCAGAAGATTGCCGCGGCCCTTCGGGCCTCGCAATTACATTTCGTAGATGCTCTTAATGGAGTGTTGAGCGAGTAGTGATTCGCGGGACTGTTGGATAGGTCGTTATATTTTTCTCGCGGCGATGGTGTAGATTGGTCTTTGGTCTTTAATGTATTTTCTTTCGAAATTTGTGCCGACCCATTCTCCGGATTCGGCGCCGGCTGGTTTGGCAAAATCAATTTCATCGAGCGCGTCACTCCGTGCGACTAAAACCGTCTTTATCTGCTCGAAGTAGTCGGCGTGGTCGGTTGCGATGCGCAGTTGCCCGCCGGACTTGAGACAGCGGATCAGATGCTCGGTGTTGGCGGGACAGATGAGGCGTCTTTTGTGGTGGCGTTTCTTGGGCCAGGGGTCGGGGAAGTAGATGTGGAAACAATCGACCGAGCCATCCGGCACCGAATCGGCCAGAAACTCGGCGGCATCGGTGCGCATTATCCGCACGTTCGTCAATCCCCACCGGCCGATGCGGTCTACGGCGTAGCGATAATATTTGCTGGCCCATTCGATTCCGAAGAAGTTGTCGTCGGGCCGGGCTGCGGCCTGGCCGAGCAGAAATGTCCCTTTGCCGGAGCCGATTTCGATATGAACCGGGCCGGGACGTCCGAAAATCCGGACAAAATCAATTTTGCCGTCCAGATCTTCGGCTTTCAGCGAAATTCCGGGATAGTCCCGTAAGATTCGGGCCATTCGTCAAATCCGTTCTAAACAACACACATCAAAATAATAACGAGCATTTGCAGACTACATTATACTGGAAAGCGGTCGTTAAAGCGAAGATTGAAACAGTTTTCGCGCTTTACTGCAATTAAAGTAGATGGCGAGAGCGTTCGATAAAATGCTGTGAACTCAATTGTTGGCTGATGCGTATTTATTATTGGACAGAATCGCAGAGGCTAAGGAAGGAAGTCTGAAAATGATTCTACAGTTGGTCAAGTCACGCCGGAAACAAATTCTTATCGATATCGATACGCAAAAAGACTTTCTGTTGGCCAGTGGTAAAGCCTGTATAAGAAACCAC
>DQCG01000340.1:14200-20981 GCA_003533825.1 Phycisphaerales bacterium | reverse complement strand
TTACTGCATTGACGGCACGGATGGCCAAAAGAAGGTACGTTACACGCTGCTTAAAGACCGGGTAAGTTTTGCGGCGGACGGCAATACGGATTTGCCGAGAGATATGCTCCGTCGGCACAGGCAGGTTATTCTGCACAAACGCTGCGTCGATCCCTTCGACGAACCCCGGATTGACAGGCTGCTGAGCGAAGTGCGCGCCAGTGAGTTCATTCTGGTCGGTTCCAGCCTCGAAGGTGCCGTTAAGATGACGGCACTGGGATTGCTGCAGAGGGGCAAGAAAGTCACCGTTATAATTGATGCGGTGGGTACACATAACACGAAGGATGCAAAGCTGGCGCTTCGCAAGATGGAGACCAAAGGAGCGACATTAATCGAAACAAAGAAGCTTGCCGGCACGACTCATCTAAAGCAGGTCGGAGTGTGCGATTGCGAGAGCTGCCGGGGTCTAGCGCGGAAGGCGTCGGCCAATAACGGCGAGAAAAATTAGCATCTGAACTTGTGTATTTCACTTTCAGCCTATTCAGATCCCTGCCTCAGGGATCTTTTTATATCAATTCAACCATACTTGCCGTGTGGAATGGAGTAAGTATCTCGCACCCTTTTCTTTTGCGTTCGTTTTTCATCATTGACATCGTCGATTGTGCGCAATATTTAAGGAGAGATTTCGAGTAATTTATGGAAGGGAATTATTATGAAACGATACGCCACATTTCGCTTTATGAAAAGACGTAAATCCGTAATTATCCCGGCGAGACATCGCAGTTACACAGTCATGGTTGTTCTGTTGATGATGGCTGTCTGTACGGCCACGGCGGACAATGCCGGCGCCGAAGGACCTCCGGTTCAGGTTAAGGGTGTGTTTCCGAATCTGACAGTGATGGCGAAAGGAGTTGGCAGCGACTCGGAGGCCGGCATCGGAGCTCTGATTCCCTGGGCCGAGAAGCTGTGGGCCGTCGGATACGTAGCGCACATCCGGGGTAAAGGGCTCGGACTTTATGAAATCAGCGAAAATATGACGATGCGGCGTCATCCGGCCGCAGTGACCGGCACGTTTGCCAACCGCATGGCGCACTGGCCGTCCGGCCAGGCTTTCATCGGGCCGCACGCGATTGACGCCGAGGGCAACGTCCGGACAATCGAATCGCTCAAGAATTACCGCCTGACCGCCACGGTCTCGCACCTGACCGACCCGAAGAACAAAGTCTATTTCCTCGGCATGGAGGGCCGGTTCTGGGAAGTGGATGTGCAGTCCCTCGAATCGAAGCTGCTTTTCAATCTCGTCAAGGAGCTTGAAATAAAGAACGCCAAAGAGCATTTCAAAGGCGCCTACAGCGCTCAGGGCCGAGTCGTCGTGGCGAACAATACTTACGACGAGAAGGAGTTCCTGGGCCAGAGAGACGCCGGAAGGCTGGCTGAATGGGACGGTGAGAAATGGACAATCATCGAGCGCAATCCCTTCGTCGGAGTTGGAGGAAATGCTTCGGGCAGCTCCTACGGCGGCAACACGATCTACGCGACCGGCTGGACGAAATCATCCGTCGTACTTCGCGCGCTCGTTAAGGGCCAGTGGCAGCGATACCTGCTTCCCAAGGCCGGCCACACGTGGGACCACGCCTGGAATACCGAATGGATGCGGATTCGTCACGCCGTAACCGAACGTTTACTGATGGACGTTCACGGCATGTTTTACGAGCTGCCGGCACTTTCTTACGAAGGCAGAATTTGGGGCATCCGTCCGATTTGCACTCATCTTCGCGTCGTTCCCGATTTCTGCCACTGGCGCGGAATGTTCGTAATGGCCAGCGACCAGATCGACCACGACGAAGGCCAGCCGCAGTCGGGCCTGTGGTTCGGCAATATCGATGAGCTCTGGTCGATGGGCAAGCCCGCCGGCTGGGGCGGGCCCTGGTGGCAGACGCCCGTAAAAGCCGGCACGGTCTCGGACCCGTTCCTGATGACCGGCTTCGACAAGAAGGTCGTGCATCTCGCCCACGAGTCCGACCGGAACGTCAATTTCACCATCGAGGTAGACTTCCTCGGTAACGGGACATGGAAGCATTATCATAGAGTTGCGGTTCCTGCGGGCACCGGGTACATTCATCACCAGTTTGAAGACGGCTTTTCCGCCCACTGGGTACGTGTCAGTGTGGATCAGGACTGTACGGCGACGGCGTATTTTATGTATAATTAAAGCAAGGGATATGAAAGAACGGAATAATCCAGGAGTAAAGAATATGAAACACACGGTGCGAAAGGAAATAATAAATATAGCATGGGCGGCACTTTTGTTCTGTGCCGTGACGGCGGTGTTCCCGAAACCGGCGACCGCACAGGATTTGGCGGCGTTCGAGAAGCGGATGACGGAATTCACCCTGGACAACGGCTTAAAATTCCTTGTCCTCGAACGGCATGAGGCCCCGGTCGTTTCGTTCCACACCTACGCTGACGTCGGTGCAGTCGATGAGGTCAGGGGAATCACCGGCCTGGCGCATCTGTTCGAGCACATGGCCTTCAAGGGGACAAAAACCATAGGGACCAGGAACTACCAGGCCGAAACCGAGGCGATGGCCAAAATAGACGAGGCGTTCCTGGCGCTGAAGGCCGAACGTAGAAAGGGTGACCGTGCCGATAAGGCCCGGCTTCAGCAGTTGCAGAACCGGTTCAAAGAGGCCCAGCAGGACGCCCAGCAGCATCTGGTTCATGATGAGTACGAGGAAGTCTTCTCGCGCGAGGGCAGCGCTGGTTTCAATGCTTACACGAGCCAGGATGCGACACAATACATAGTCAGCCTTCCGTCGAACAAAGTGGAACTCTGGATGATGATGGAATCGGATCGCTTCGCCAATGTTGTGCTCAGGGAGTTCTACAAGGAAAAGGACGTGGTCATGGAAGAACGGCGGCTCGGTGTCGAGAGCCGGCCGGTAGGCCGCCTGCTCGAAGAGTTTATGGGCATCGCTTACAAGGCCCACCCGTACGGAGATGAGATAGTCGGTCACATGAGCGACCTTCAGACGATAACCCGCGCCGAGGCGGAGGACTTTTTCAGGAAGTATTATGCACCGAGCAACCTGACGATTGCGATTGTCGGGGATGTTAATCCCGACCATGTCCGGAAGCTCGCGCAGAAGTACTTCGGCCCGGTACCGATCGGCCCGAAGCCGGACCCCGTCGAGACGGTTGAGCCGCCTCAGTTGGGGCAGCGACGCGTGGTAGTGGAGGACCCTGCTCAACCGTTCGTTCTGATAGGCTACCATAAGCCGAGCATTCATCATCCTGACGACGCCGTATTCGATGCCATCACGGATATTGTCGGAATGGGACGGACGTCCCGTCTGTATAAAAGCCTTGTGAAGGAAAAGCAAATCGCAGTATATGCATCCGGTTTTCAGGGGATGCCGGGCTACAAGTATCCGAGCCTGTTTCTGTTCTACTTCGTGCCGGCCAGGGGGCGCACAAACCAGGAATGTGAGGAGGCAATCGATTCGGAAATCGAAAGGCTGAAGAACGAGCTGGTCACGCCCGAAGAACTCGACAAGGCCAAGACGCGGGCTCGGGCGGGCCTGGTCCGGCAGCTTGCCTCCAATTCGGGGCTGGCGGCGCAGTTGACATTTTATCAGGTAGTAACAGGCGATTGGCGTGACCTGTTTCGACAGCTTGACAAAATTGACAGGGTGACTACTGAAGACATCCAGCGTGTCGCGAAGGAATATTTTATCACCAGGAATCGCACGGTCGGTATCATCGAGACAACGGTAGCTGCGAATCAATAATTTGAAGGGAGTGTCACTATGACAGGCCATAGATCATTTGTCATTCAGGTTGTGTTTCTGGCGGTTTCCGGGCTTGGTCTTTTGTGGTCCGGTTGTGCCGGGCAGGCGACCGATTACAAGAGTTTGAAGTATCCGAAACTGGGGGATATCGAGGTCCCTGAAGTCCGGCAGGTGACGTTAGCCAACGGGATGCGTCTGTTCCTACTGGAAGATCACGAGCTGCCGCTCGTCAATGTCTCGGTCAGGATTCGGACAGGTTCGTTATATGAGCCGGCCGAGAAGATCGGGCTGGCCTCCATCACGGGCCAGGTAATGCGCACCGGCGGCACGGTTAGCATGACCGGCGACGAAATGGACGAGCAGTTGGAGGCCATTGCCGCCTCGGTGGAAACTTCAATCGGATTGAATTCGGGCTCTGCTTCGATGTCGGTGCTTAAGGGCGACCTCGACAAGGGGCTCTCGATTTTGGCCGATGTGTTGATGAATCCGGCCTTTCGCGAGGATAAGATTCAGCTTGCTAAGATGCAGATTGCCAGTTCTATTGCCAGGCGCAATGATTCCGCCGAGGCGATTGCCGGTCGCGAGTTCGACAAGCTTATTTATGGAGAAGACAGCGTCTACGCCAGACATGTCGAGTACGCCACTATCGGCCGCATTAGCAGGGATGACCTGGTTAAATTCCACGGCAAATACTTCGGCCCCAACAATACGATGCTGGCGGTCTGGGGTGACTTCGACACCGGGCAGATGATCGAAAAAATCGAGAAGGCATTCGATGGATGGCAAAAGGTTGATCTTGACCTGCCGGCGACCCCGCAGGTCGAGTATGAGTTTCGCAAGACGGTCAACGTCGTTCGCAAAGATGATATCAACCAGTCGAATGTATACCTGGGGCATATCGGAGGCCTGCGCAGCGATCCCGACTATTTCGCGCTGATTGTGATGAACAGAATTCTCGGCGGCGGATTTACCGGGCGGCTGTTTAAGAACGTGCGTTCGCGCGAGGGCCTGGCCTATTCGGTGTACGGCAGTTATTCGGCCAACTATGACTACCCCGGCGAGTTTTACGTCGGCTGCCAGACCAAGTCCGAAAAGACAGTCTATGCAATTCGAGCGATGCTGCGAGAAGTTGAGAAGATCAGGGAAAGCGAAGTGACAGACGAAGAGCTTGCTCTGGCCAAGGACAGCTTCCTGAACTCATTTGTCTTCAACTTCGACATGAAGGGTGAGATTGTCAATCGTCTAATGACGTATGAGTATTTCGGTTACCCGGCTGATTTCCTTTTGAGAATCAAACAGAACGTTGAAAAGGTATCCAGGGCCGATGTTTTGCGCGTCGCCCAAAAGCATCTCAGGCCTGACAAGGTGCAAATCCTGGCCGTCGGCCGGCCAGACGACTTCGATCAGCCCCTCTCGGTCTTCGGCCCGGTCAACGAAATCGACATAACGATTCCGCCGCCGCAGAAATAGTCGATGGCCTGGCTTAAAGGCACATTGCACCGAAGATCGGCTGTTACAAATCAAAGTTGACTTTTGTGCCTTGAGTCTTGACAGTGTCGTCCGGGCGCAATACACTTCGGAATCATGTTCTTATTAAGGAGAATGATTATGGGCAGACAAACCAGACGAGAATTCATTAAGTTGATGGGTCTTACGGCGGCTTCTGCGGGTGCGTACTCGCTGCTGCCGGGCTGTGCGGGGGCCGGGCGGACGGCGGGGACAGTGGAAAATCCGCCGAACATTATTTTCATTCTGGCCGACGATCTGGGCTACGGCGACCTGGGCTGCTACGGGCAGCAGACAATCCAAACACCGAATATCGACAAACTCGCCGCCGAAGGAATGCGTTTCACCGACCACTACGCAGGAAGTACGGTCTGCGCGCCGTCGCGCTGCTGTTTGATGACCGGGTTCCATACCGGCCATGCGCTGATCCGCGGTAACGCCCGCGTGCCGCTGCGGCCGTCGGATGTAACCGTGGCTGAGCTGTTAAAAATAGCCGGCTACTCCACCGGGATAATCGGCAAGTGGGGCCTCGGCGAGCCGGAAAGCACCGGCATCCCGAACAGGCAGGGCTTCGATTACTGGTTCGGCTACCTCAACCAGAGGCACGCGCATAACTACTACCCGGAGTATCTCTGGCTGAACGAGACCAAGTTCGAGTTAAGGAACGAAGTCAACCACGTCATCGGCGGACGGGACCGAACGCCCGGCGGCGTTGCGACTAAGCGCGAAGTTTATTCGCACGATTTGTTTGCAGAGCAGGCTTTGAGCTTCGTCGAGAAGAATAAGGGCAATCCGTTCTTTCTCTACCTGGCCCTGACCATCCCGCACGCGAATAACGAAGCGGGTAATAAGGGGATGGAGGTGCCCTCGCTCGAACCTTACGAAGATATGGACTGGCCCGAGCCGCAGAAGGGTCACGCCGCCATGATAACGCGGATGGATGGTGACGTCGGCAGGTTGATGGCGAAGCTCAAAGAGCTTGGGCTCGATGAGAATACGTTAGTGATGTTCACCAGTGACAACGGCCCACACAAAGAAGGCGGAGCGGACCCGGAGTTCTTTAACAGCTCCGGCCCGTTGCAGGCTTACAAGCGCGCCCTGTACGAAGGCGGCATTCGCGTACCGATGATTGCGCGCTGGCCCGGCAGGATAGAAGCCGGCTCGGTCACCGACCATGTCTCGGCGTTCTGGGATTTCCTGCCGACCTGCTGCGAGCTGGTTGGCTTAGAATTTCCTGAAGGCATTGACGGCATCTCGATGGCCCCGACCTTGCTCGGCCGGCCCGGCGAGCAGCGCGGCCATGAATATCTCTACTGGGAATTTCACGAGCAGGGCAAGAGGCAGGCCGTGCGGATGGGTGACTTCAAAGGCATTCGGCAAAATGTCGCCAAGAATCCGGATGGGCCGATCGAGCTTTACAACCTGAAAAACGATATCGGCGAACAGCGAAATATAGCCGCCCGGCATTCAGGAGTCGTTGCCAGGATCGAAGAGTATATGAAGGC
>DQCG01000340.1:868-14023 GCA_003533825.1 Phycisphaerales bacterium | reverse complement strand
CTGCCGGTACGTGCGGGCGGTGCAACGCAATCGTCGCCGCAGAGAAAGCCCAATTTCGTTTTTATCCTCATCGACGATATGGGCTTCAAAGACCTGGGCTTCATGGGCAGCCGGTATTATGAAACGCCCAACATCGACAAGCTTGCCGGCGAAGGGGTCGTCTTCACGAACGCCTACTCGAACGCGCCGAACTGCGCCCCGACGCGTGCATGCCTGATGTCGGGCCAGTACACGCCCCGACACGGTATTTATACCGTCGGCACGTCCGAGCGAGGCCAGTCCAAACTGCGAAAACTAATCCCGACGCCCAACGAGACTAATCTCGATTCCAAAGTCGTCACGATTCCCGAAGCGCTCAGGCAGGGCGGTTACACCTCGGCGTGTATCGGCAAGTGGCATCTGGGCGGCAAATCGCCGTACCGGCCTGTCGACCGGGGTTTCGATGTCGCGTTCGAGCGCAAGCACGGCGGCCATTTCAGCAAAGATGGCGAGTACCTTACCGATCGCCTGACCGACGAGGCGATAAAGTTCATCGAGGCCGGCAAGAGCGGGCCTTTCTTTTTATATCTGCCGCATCACGCCGTGCACACGCCGATACAGGCCAAAGAGCGGCTCATCGAAAAGTACAAAAAGAAAGAGCCCACCGCTGCTCATAATAATCCGACCTACGCGGCGATGATCGAGAGCGTCGACCACAGCGTCGGCAGGGTGATGGCAAAGCTCGATGAGCTCGGGCTGAGGGACAATACCGTGGTGTTCTTCTTCTCCGATAATGGCGGCTACGCCAACGCCACGTCCATGGTCCCGCTGCGGGGCTCGAAGGGAATGCTCTACGAGGGCGGCATACGCGTGCCGATGATTGTGCGCTGGCCCGGCACTGTAAAGCCCGGCGGTGTTTGCGAAGAGCCTGTAATCGGTATCGATTTCTACCCGACAATGCTGGAGATGGCGGGTGCTGCGGAGCCTTCGGGACATACTCTCGATGGCATGAGCATTGTCCCGCTTCTAAAGGGCGGACGGACTCTGAATCGCAAGGCGATTTTCTGGCATTTTCCGGCGTACCTCGAGGCCTACAACGACAAGCAGTGGCCGTGGCGCACGACGCCCGCCGGCGCGGTCCGGCAGGGAGACTTCAAGCTCATAGAATATTTCGAAGACGGCAAAATCGAGCTGTATAATCTCAAAGACGACCTCGGCGAGAAAAACGACCTTGCTGGAACGATGCCGGAAAAGGCCAAAGAGCTGCACCGCATGCTCAAAGAGTGGCGCCGGAGCGTTAACGCCCCGGTTCCTACAGAAAAGAATCCGCAGTACGACCCCGCCGCCAGGGCCGCGGGCAGACCCTCCGCAAGAGTAAAAAAGAAAAAAGTAAAGAAGTAAATGAGCAACAGTGCATATTACTTTTAAAGGAGCAAGAACGATGAGTACTAATAAAGGTGTTACGAAATCCGGTTGTCCCCTTACGCTGAATCGTCGCAGTTTCCTGGCGAGCGCCGGCGCTATGGCGATGGCTGCGAAAAGAGGCCCCCTCAATTTCGCCTCGTCACTGCTTGCCGCCCAGCCGAATACCGCCGGCAAGCCCGTAGTTCAGGCCGTATTTGCACGCCCGAAGGTTGACCGGTACTGGATGGGCTGGCCGGGTGCGGCATACGACATCAAAGCTCGCCAGGCCGAGTACACCAAAATCCTCGAAAACGCAGCCAAAAAGTTCGGCGTGCAGCTTGATGTCAGGAATGAGCCTCTTGATACCGATAACGCGGTTAACGCTTATCTTGAGCAGCTCAAGAAACAACCGCCGGATGGGCTGATTTTGACCTGCATGTGTCTTCATTACGGCAAATCCGGTTCGTGGCCTCACGTCAACAAAATTGCCAAGGAGCGCGGAAAAATCCCGACGATTGTCTTTAGCCCTATGGGAACTTCGTTTACAGGACACCTGCAGGGAACCAGGGATATCCCCGGCGTCTATGCTGCTGCGACGCAGGACCTCGACTGGCTGGAATTCGGCGTCAGAATGATGAACACCATCTGGCAAATGAAAAATACGCGCATCTGCATCTGCGCGGGTAACAAGACTGAGGACAGAAAGCTCGACGTCATCGGTACGACGCTGCGCTATATCCCGACCAGGCGTTTCCTCGAGGAGTCCAGGAAGGTTCAACAAAGCGATGAAATGCGGGCCATGGCCGACAATTATACAAAAAATGCCAGGAAGATTGTCGAGCCTACGAAGAAGGATATACTCGCCGCGGCCAAAAACTATACTGTTTGCCGCCGCCTGATGGCTGCTGAAAATTGTCAGGGCTTCTCGATGGATTGCCTGGGACCGGTGAGTAACCGCCTGATACAGCCGCCGTGTATGGCGTTCTCCAGGCTTCGTGACGAGGGCGGGCTTGGTACGTGCGAGGCCGACTGGAACGCGGCTATTTCCACCCGGCTGACTAATCTTTTGTTTGATCGGCCCGGTTTTATGCAGGATCCGGCGCCCAATACGGTCAACAATACGCTGATGGGTGCCCATTGCACGTGTGCGACCAGGCTCGACGGTTTCGACAAGTCCCCCGAGCCTTTTATCCTTCGGAGCCACTCCGAGTCGAACGTCGGCGTCGCCATGCAGGTGCTCTGGCGCATCGGCCAAAAAGTGACTATTATGAAATTCCAGGGTCCGGAGTCCATAGTCCTTGGTACCGGCCGTGTGCTTCGCAATATCGAAACGCCCCCGGCGGGCGGCTGCCGGACTTCGGTTGAGCTGGAGCTGGACGACGTCGCCGATGCGCGCGATACGAAAGGCTTCCACCAGCTTTTCATCTACGGTGACCTCGAACTTCCGTTCAAAGCTTACTGCCAGCTCGCCGGAATAAAAGTCGTCCACATTTGATATTGGAGAAGGTATGAAACGTCGTGATTTTCTAAAAGCCGTGAGCTTCGGAGCGGCGGCATTTACCGTGCCGGCTTATGCTCAAGCGCCGAAGCCCGGTGACAAAAGCAAAAAACCGAACATCGTTTACATAATGATAGACGAGCTCGGCTACTTCGAGTTATCCTGCATGGGCAATAAATACCTCGAAACTCCGAACATCGATAAGATGGCCGCAGAAGGTATGCGCTTCACGCAGGCCCTGGCGGGCGGGCCGGTATGCGCGCCGACCCGCTGCGTGCTGATGACGGGACAGCACACGGGCCACTGTACGGTGCGCAAGAACAGCCAGGTCTGGCCGATGCGGGCCGAGGATGTCACCGTCGCCGAGGTTCTCAAGCGGGCCGGCTATGCCACTGGCGGATTCGGCAAGTGGGGCTGTGGCGACCGCGGCACCACCGGCGCGCCCGAGCGGCACGGATTCGATATTTTCTATGGCTACTACAACCAGACGCACGCCCACTCGTTCTTCCCCAACTACCTCGTTCGCTCCGGCGAGAAAGTCCCGCTCGAAGGCAACACCGGCGACTATTACAAGGGAAAACAATTCTCACATTACTTAATCTTCAATGAGTCCGTAAAGTTTATTTGCGAGCATCGGGACGAGCCGTTTTTCTGCTACTGCGCGTGGACGCCGCCACACGGCCGCTGGGGAATTCCGGAAGATGAGCCCGCCTGGCTTTACTTCAAAGGCAAGCCCTGGGGCAAGGGCCTAAAGAGGCCGGACGATGTGAAAGTTTACGCCGCGATGGTGAAAATGGTTGACTGGCAGATCGGGGAAATTCTCGCTTTGCTCAAACAGCTCGGAATCGAGGACAATACGATCGTCTTCGTCTGCGGCGATAACGGCGGCAGGGGGGGATTCAATAATTTCTTCGATCCTAACCGGCACTTTCGAGGACAAAAAGGGAATCTGTACGAGGGCGGCCTGCGTATCCCGATGATTGTCCGCTGGCCCGGCAGGATAAAGCCCGGCGTGGTCAGCGACCATCTATGGTATTTCCCGGATGTCATGCCGACTTTTACTGAGCTTGCCGGAGCCGAGCCGCCGGATAATATCGATGGAATTTCAATCTTCCCGACGCTTTTGGGTGAGGATGCCGCCGGCCGTGAGCAAGAGATGCACCAATTCCTCTACTGGGAGCACCAGCAGCAGGTCGCCGTGCGAATGGGCAATTACAAGGCCGTCAAACCGGGCAGGAACAAACCATTCGAATTGTATGACCTCGACAGTGACATAGGCGAGCGGAACAACATAGCGGACAAGCACCCCGACATCCTGGAGAAAATGAAAGCCTATGCAAAGCAGTCGCACACCGAGAATCTGATCGGAGAAGTGCTCGATAAAGAAAAAAGGTTCAAAGGCCACCAGTTCCGCTGACAGGCGCAGGTACGTGTTTAGCCAGGGAAAAGCCATCCCCATCGGAGATAAACAACAATCGGGATGAGGTTGCCACACAACAGAATTGATGGAAACTGGGTGGCAGCCTCAAGCTTGGACCACCGCACGGCGGGGTTCAAGCTTGGGGATGGTCGCGAATGCCAGAGGCAGGCTAAACACGTACAGGCGCAACGGACAACGTGGATTTTATCTAAGGGAGAATGAACATGAGAGAAAGATGCGGGATATTTGTTTTGTTGGAAATTATGTGGGCATTGACTGTTTTTTCCGCCGCGATGTCTGGCGGGCCGGCGGTATTGCTCGATGATGATTTCAGCGGATTGCGGCCGGGATTGTTCTCGGCGGGAGTAATCGGTGCTCACGCCGAATACCACTACGTTCGTGAAACGGCGCCGCAGGGCAACTGGGTTGTCTCCTGCTTCACTTCTGGCACTCCCGAGCAGCGGGCCTGGTGGGTAATCGAGCAGGACGGCGACGCGATGCTCTTGCAGACGATTTATAACAGACGACGACACTCGCACCCTATGGTTTGCATGGCGACAAAAGGAGGCGAGTTCTGGAGGGACTACACTGTTTCGGTTCGTTTCTGCCCCGAGTCGGACCGTGGACAGAGCGGCGTGGCGTTCCGCTATCGAAACGACCGGTGCTACTACTTTTTCGGCGTCAAAGGCCCGAAAGCGATTCTGAAAGTCGTCAACCACGCTACAGCTTTTCGCAAGCCTGATGAGAAGATTTTGGCCGAACAGCAATTGAACTGGAAACCAGGCGAATTCCTTACGGCGACGATTAGCATCAATGGCGACATCATCCGCGCTGAACTCGGCGACGGTATCTTTCTGCAAGCGACGGATTCGACTTTTTCCGAAGGCAAGGTCGGGCTGACGGCGGACGTTCCGGTCAAATACAGCTTCATAAAGGTAACCGCCGACGACGAAGAAGTTAAACGAGTAAGAAAATGCGTCAGGGCCAAGAGAAAGGAAGAAGCGAAGCTCCAGGCGGCCAATCCGAAGCCGGTAGTGTGGAAGAAGTTTGCCATTAACGAGTACGGCGTGGGTCGCAACCTTCGGTTCGGCGACCTGGACAATGACGGCAAGATCGATATTCTCTTCGGCCAGGTAATCCATCACGGGCGCAAGGACCGCAACAGCGAGCTGAGCTGTATCACTGCGGTAAATACCGATGGGAAGGTGCTCTGGCAGAAGGGCCGGCCGGACTCGTGGAAGAACCACCTGACCAATGACGTCGGCTTTCAGATCCACGACATTGACGGGGACGGAAAAAACGAGGTCGTTTACTGCATGAACCAGGAAATCATCGCAGCCGACGGTTCGACGGGCGAGGTGAAATACAGCAGGCCGACGCCGCTGAAGCCGCCGGGAGATCATGGTGAGCACAACATTTTCCCGCGCATACTGGGAGATTCGCTTTTCTTCTGCGACCTGCGGGGGCTCGGACAGGATCGTGACATCATCTTCAAGGACCGCTACCGTCATATCTGGGCGATGAACGACAGGTTCGAGGTAATGTGGACGGGAAAATGCAACACAGGGCACTATCCCTTCGCCTACGATATCGATGATGACGGCAAAGACGAAGTTGCTATCGGCTATTCGATGTTCGATAATGACGGTACGAAACTGTGGTCGCTGGACGACAAGATCAACGACCATGCGGACGGCGTGGCGGTTGTAAGATTCAACGAAGGCGCCGAACCAACCATCTTCTATGCGGCCAGTGACGCCGGCGCGTTTTACACGGACCTCGAAGGCAACGTGCTCAAGCGGCACTTTTTCGGTCACGTGCAGAACCCGGCAGTGGCGAACCTTCGGGATGATTTGCCCGGACTTGAGGTCGTGAGCATTAATTTCTGGGGCAACCAGGGCATCATCAATTACTTCGATTCGGGCGGCGATTTGTATTACGATTTCGAGCCTGTTCAATACGGTAGCATGTGTCTTCCAATTAACTGGACTGGAGGCAGCGAGGAGTTCTTCGTGCTGTCGCCGGACGTGACCGAAGGTGGAATGTACGACGGCCGGGGACGGCGGGCGGTGAAATTCCCGGCCGACGGTCATCCATACGAGTGCAACGCCGTGCTGGATGTCACCGGTGACTGTCGCGACGAGGTGGTGGTGTGGGATCCGTACGAACTGTGGATTTATACTCAGGACGATAATCCGAAGCGGGGCCGCCTATACAAACCGCATCGAAATCCGCTGTACAACTACTCGAACTACCAGGCTACGGTCTCACTGCCCGGATGGTCCCCATGAAAGAGACTGTGACGGACCGGTATTCGGTGTGAGTTGTCCTACGGATTGCTGTAAATGTGCACCGCGATGTCGTCGATGAAGGACGGCAGTTTTAACGACACCGAGCCGCCTTCTGCTGCAACACTTTGCGTTTTGAGTATTCCCTTGTCCGGCTTGATAATGTCGGCCGTATAATTTCCATCGGACAAAGAAAGGTCCTTGAGTTTCAAAAGCCTTCCGGCGTATTTCACGTTTTCTCTGGCGGTCGCCGAACTGCAATAGGCAATAGCTTCTTTTTTCGAAGAAAGGACATATTGGAGTTTCGCCGGGGCGGACTCGATTCGGCCGTCGAACCATAGATTCGGATAATCCGTAAGGCTCTCCCAGAACGCCCTGAGCACCAGCGCATCGTCCTCGAATTTATTCCTGCCGTTCGGATTGTAATTGTGCGGGAACTTCGGCAACTCGTCCGAAGAGAATCCGACTCGCGGCTTCATGTAAAGGTCCATCTGCTGGCACCTGGCCATCATAAATTTCCACATATACTTCCGCGAATGCACCCGCTGCTCCGGGTGGATATAGCTGTACTTTTTGCCGTCGTCGTCCCAGCTTTCCTGCGGAATATAGGGTTTTCGGAATTTTTTCCGCCAGTTTACGGCGTTGGTGACGGTGTGTTTCTTGCCGTAGATGAGAATGTTGAAGTACGGCCGGGTAAATATCCAGCTCCTCTGAGCCTCGCTCAGTCCGCCGGTATCCATGCCGAGAATCACCTGCCTGCGGGGCTGCATTTTGATGCTCCTTGTGCGTACCGTCAGCGCCATGTGCTCGATCCATGGCTGGAGTTTCGCCCAGTTGCGGTGATGCTCCTTGATTTCGTGAACCAGGTCGTAGTACACGTTGTCCAAATCGGCGGTTGCTTCGACGAGCTTTTCGAACCATGCCTCCTGTGCGTTTGCCAGGTCGGTCCTGCGGTCGGCGATGCAGTGGTAAATCGCAAAGCGTTTTTCCAGTTCCGGACCGAGGTGGTCCGTGAAAGCATTGACGTTGTTTGCCGGATTGAAGAAATGACCCGCCCAGTCGATATCCGACTTGTCTCTGCCGGGTGTATCGCCCGCACGCAACTGCCAGCCGTTCCACATCAAAAGGTGAATAATAATACCTTTGGACTTCAGATATTCGCACTGCTCTCTGAAACGCCGCCAGTATCGTTCGTCGAACCTTCTCAGGTCGAACTGCCGGTTTCCAGCAGCTTGTTCCTTATAAGGGAACAACATGTTGTCCGGGTCGCTGCCGTTCTCTTTCGTGAATTTCTCCACGTGTTTGAAGCTCAGAGGCGGGTAGGCGCGGACATGATTTATCCCATGTGCTGCGGCCCAGTCGGCCCACTGCTTATAGTCATAACAATCCTGGGCCGCGTAAAAAATAAAATCCGACAGCCCCCCGAATGAAAGCAGCGGTTTGCCGTTATGTGTGAAGTAAACCTGTTCGGCCCCGATTCGCTTAAGTTTCAGCGGCTCTCCGGCAAAGACAATTCCCATTGAAAAGAGTACTATACAGAATGTTCTGACGATTGCATAACGCATGATTACTCGCAAGAGAGCTTGCCGGCCGGCTCGATCTTCAGGGCGTAGGCCAGCTGATTTTGGTCGATACATTCGGGCAGCTCGACTTGAAGCGCGACTGCATCGCGCTTCCACGTCAGCGGCCTGTTGCCTCCGAGCAGTGTCACCCGCCTGATTCCTCCTTTGGATATAACTGTTTGTTCGCCCAGCGTGCGGATTCTTACCTGCCCGGCCTTCGGATATCCCAGTACAATCGCATAGAGAAAGCGCCCGTCCTTGCTGCGCGTAAACCGGACGTCCGAAGCGTCACAATCGCCGAACTTCCACCCTCTAGCACGCAGCTTCGTTTCGTCACCCTCGCCGGCCACTTTCCAGGGCCTCGTGGCGAAGATGGCCTCTCCGTTTGCTTTGAGCCATCGTCCCACCGCCAGCATGGAGGCCTTCTGCTCTTTGGGCACGGTGCCGTCGGCCCTGGGCGAGAAGTTCAGCAGAAGCCCGCCGCCCCTGGCTACCCGGTCGGCCAGGCCGTCGATTATCTCATTGGCGCTCTTGTATTTCTGTCCCTCGACGTAACACCATGCCCGGTTGCTGATTTTCATATCATCGATCCAGGGCCGCTCGACTCGCCCAAGCCGGTCGCGGCCCTGCTCGAACGTCAAAATGCCGTATTCGGCTGGGAAATTGAACCGGCCCGTCACCGGCAGCTTGTTGAGCACTTCGACGCTCTTGCCCCAGCCGGCGGCGCGGTTTTGATAGTATGCCAGCAGGTTCAGCACAATCTGCTCGGAGTCACCTTCCCGGAAACTGCCGCCGTCAAACCACAGCACGTCCGGCCGGTATTTATCAATCACCTCTCGCACCTTCGCCTGCCACTCGGCCAGGAAGTCCTCGTACCTGCATCCTGCCGGCTCGTTCCAGTACAAATCGCCATACTCAGGATTTGTCAGGTCCCATCCGCCGGATTTTATCTTCTCGGCAAGATCCGGCCCGATTGCGCCGCCCATGCCGCCGACACCCGGTAGATACCAGTTGAACGTGCGGATGTGATGGAACGTCGCGATGGTCTTGAGCCCCTCGGCTCGCAGGGCCTTGACGTACTCGCCGTAGCAGTCGCGCTTCGGGCCCATGTTCTTTGCGTTCCAGCGGCTGACGTCACTATCCCACAGCAGAAAGCCGTCGTGATGTACGACCGCCATTCCCGAGTATTTTGCCCCCGTGGCCTTCATCAACTGCGCCCACTCGGCCGGCTCCCATTTCTCGGCCTTGAACATAGGCACAAATTTACGATAGCCGAACTGCTTCGGGTCGCCGTATTTCTCCGTGTGATGCTCGTTGACTTTGGAGCCGGCCTCGTACATCCGCTTGGCGTACCACTCCGTCTGGAAAGCCGGCACGCTGTACACGCCCCAGTGAGTATAAATCCCGAACTTCGCATCCAGCAGCCACTCGGCCGGTTCGTGCCGGAGCGACTCCCACGTCGCCTCCACAGGCCGGATAAGTACCGCCGAGATAATAATCAGCCATAAGAATAATCTCATTTTCCCGGTTGATTTTCGCATCATCTCTTCACCTTATTTTAGCGGTTAATTCGCATTCGGCGAAAGCTAATCCTGCCGGGCAGCTTCTTAATCAGCCCGCGCCAAAATCCAGTTGGACATAAAATCAAGTGCTTCCGGCAGCATTTCGCCTTTTTGGACTAATTCACTTGTCAAAAAACCGTGATCCGCATCATCGATAATCTTCAGGGTAAAGTCTTTTGTTTTGGCCCCGGCCAGCGCGCGAATCAGAGGCGGCCTGTTCGACTCGACTGTCACGTGCTTGTCCGCTCCTCCGAATATCACGCACGCCGGACAGATAACTTTTGGGAAATCCTCCGAGGCATCGTAGGTAATATACGATTTTTTATGAGGGGAAGTATAATATTTCAGCGCCCCCTCGACGGATTTGCGTTGAAACTCATCTACGTCTTTATAGTGCTTGAGGTTCTCTTCGAGGAGGTTTTCCGACAGGTTGCTTATTTGAAATTTTATCAAGTCGTCCAGGATTGATTTTACCGAGTCAAGGCCTTCGCCGGTCTTGAAATATTTGACAAGATTATCAGCGAACCGATCCCCATTTGCGATGACTTCTTCATCTGTCTGGCTATCGGCCGTCCGCCACAATTTCATCGTTCGTGCCTGCTCTCTCAATATATTCTCGCCTGTACGGAACGAGCCCGCCAGCGATATGATGAAATCTACGTTCTTATATTCGGATGCGACAATCACAGACAGAATTCCACCCAGGCTGTGGCCGAGCAGTCCGACCTGCTTTATGTCATCTCTTTTTCTAAGGGTATTTACGGCCTCGACAATATCTTCCGCCAGGTCGGAAAAGCTCGTTTCGCTTTCAGGGATTCCCGTCGATTTTCCGACCCCGCGGTCGTCGAACCTGTAAACGGCAATTCCATTTTTATTCAGATGCTCCGTTATCATTTTGGCCATTTTGTACGTGCCGCGATTGAAAGACCAGTCCCTGTCTTGCGGTCCCGTACCGCTTAATAGAATAACCGCGGGATATACACCTTTTTCCGCCGGCATGGAAAGCGTGCCGGAATAGACGGCCTCGTTGCTCTGGAAAGTTAATTCTTCCTCTTGAACCATACTTTCGGCTTCCTGGCAGAAAGCATTAGCACAAAAAGCAAGAAGTAATACAAATGTTAGAAGTCTAAACGAATGATTCATTAAGTACTCCGATTGTTACATAGGGCCAACCATAGACGTGGTTGTTTAGTTACTTGTGAAAGCCGCATACTGCTTGGCCAACATCTTGCGTTCCGGCAGCGAACCTTCGGTCACCCTGATACGGTAGCGCAGCTTCAATGTTTGCCCGGCGGGAATCGTATGTTTGAAGAATTCCCCGAATCGCCCGTAATCGCGATAAGCCGAATAGACCGCATCGGCGTTCGGATTGGCCGGGTCGCTCATATATTGAACGCTGTAGCTTTTACCGTTCAGCCCGTACTCTAGCGCTACCCACGGCAGATTCTTGTCCTTTTTCGGATCGATACCGTCTTTGTGGAACAGGTACTTTGCCTTTCCTTCAGCCGGGCCTTTGGCTACGCCGTCGCTAGGCCGGTACTGGAGACCCGCATGCTCCGGATCACCGTTGAGATAAACCTGGCCGTTGGGGGCTTTCAATTCCGTCTCGAAATCCAGCAGCACAATGGTTCCATCGCCCGGCCGATAGACCGTTATCGTCCGCTTCTCGGCCACCATCACTTTGCCCTGGCTGCTCTTCCAGTGAATCAGCGCCGTTGAAACCGCCTTTTCGGAATCCGCTTTTTTCTCTATGAATTTCTGATGGACCTGCCTGACGCCGTTGGTCATGTGCCATGTATCGTGTGACTTGCCTTCGAATCCAAGCCTGTTCCAGCCGATAAAGATTCCGCGATGATGCGGATAGAGAACCTGCTTTGTATACGGATTCTCACCATCCGGCCCGTTCGTCAGCAGCTTTTCACCGTTCTCATCGAAGACATGATGAAACACCTTGTACGTCTCGAATATACGCTGCTGGCTCGACTCGTCGGAATCGTACATATACCGAGTCACCTTCCGCCCGTCATACAGCAGGTCCAGGTATTTTCCCTCCGTATCCTTCCACGAAAAACCAACCCCGCAGGCAATGCTCCCAATAAAACTAACGACCAAAATTGCAGCAACAAACTTCGTCCAGCTCATAATAATTCTCCACGTCATTGATTAGGTTAATTTTTGCAGTTTATCGCAACGGACGCGGGCCGTAGTGGGGCTTTTCTCGGCCAAGTTCATAGCAGCCCAGGTCCGGTGCTTTTCCTGTGAAACCGTCCGTTATCTGAGCAAGAGCGAACCCCGCGTCAACCACCTTTGCTCCCTTGTTCAGACGCAGGTTATAGTTGTCCGGCGTATAGCTCTTGCCCTGCTCCGGCGGTCCGGCCTTAAGAAAAATATCGTAATCCGCCATCATCCCGTGCTCTTCGAGGCCCGTAGCCCTGAAGAACGCATCGAGGGACTGATACCGTCCGGTCTCGCCTCGGTGGTTCCTCCAACTGATCAATCGTTCGGGATCATTGCGTCGATAGGCGTTATAATCCATCGTGCTGTAAGCCGTGGGCGATCCCGAGACAAGCGCGTATTGCGAGCCGCCCATGATCAGGTTGTTCCGGAAATGGCCGTTTTGCCAGATGGGCGGCGGGCGAAAACCTGAGCCGGCACAGCATGAGGTATTGTTGTAGGCAAGAATACCGGCGGGATAGTTGTTCAGCTTATAGCTGAGGCTTGTGATCCCGTAAAGCTCGTTGCGGATTAAATAGACCGGGCCGCCGTAGAACGGCTGCGTGGACATTCCCGTGTGCGCGTTATAGCAGCGATTGCGATAGAACCGAACATTGTGGCAGCCGTAATCGGCTTCGAACGTATCATCCTGCGCCCATGACAGGTCGTTGTTGTAGAAGTCGATATTCACGCAGTGCTTTAGCACATCGTTCACCGGCGGGCCGAAGTTGTAAATCGCCGCCGAGTCACTGAATCTTGTGATGCGATTGTAGCAGATCACGTGGCCCCGGCCGTAAACGTTGACGCCGGTATGGCCGGGACTCATGTAGGTATCCCGCGGACGCGGATACCATGTAGTGTTGATGCCTACGATGTCATTGTCGGCAATGTACCAGTTCCTGGAATTAGCACAGCCGGTGTTGATGCCATAGACCACATCGTGAATTTTGCATCGCCGGATAACCAGTCCGTCGGAACCTCGGGGCTTTGCGGCATAGACGGCTGTATGGGCATTGCGGAACGTCAGTCCTTCGAAATGCAGGTGATGAGCACCGTTGAGCGTCACAATTCTCGACCTGCCTTCGACGCCGTCGGTTTCAAGAACCGCCTCGCCGTCGGCCGGGCCGCGAAAGACAATTGGTCTCTCGGCGGTGCCCGACTTACCCGGCTCGAACGGCCCTTTATATATTCCGGGACGAAGCTGAATAATGTCGCCGGGCTGAGCCTG
>DQCG01000340.1:484-721 GCA_003533825.1 Phycisphaerales bacterium | reverse complement strand
CGTCGCCGGTTCCAGAAACAGCACGCTTCCTGCGAACAGGTTGCCCGTTCGGTAAGGCCCGTATCGCTGGTTAGAAATCTCGTGATGTACGCGAAGCATCGGCAGTCCGCGATTCCACTGGCTGTGTCCTTTCTTACGGAATGCGACATCGACCGAGGCATTGCGATTGCTGTCGCCCTCGATATACCACCGGAAGCCCAGGTTCTCGATAGTCGGAGGATCGACAATGAACCGCTT
>DQCG01000340.1:0-409 GCA_003533825.1 Phycisphaerales bacterium | reverse complement strand
CAGGCCCAAAACCGCTGTTGCTGACATAAATTTTCTACAACTGACGCATATATCGTATAGAATTTTCATATAATCAAATCTCTTTGCGTCGGTTACGGTTATGTCACACCGATAACGTCGGCAAACAAGTCTGCCCATCCGGCCAATTTTAAAGTCTCCATGGAGCTCTTCTTGGCCGCCAAATCATTCTGTTGGCCTCACCGTCGCCGATGAAGCGCTCAGCCTTCGGGTCCCACTTGAGCGGCCGGTCCAGCAGCATCGCGATATTGCCCAGGTGACATACTGTGCTGGAGCGGTGCCCGATTTCGGCGTTGCAGATGGGGTCTTTCCGGCTCCTGATGCAGTCGAGGAAATTCTGCTTGTGGTCCCGGCTCTCGTACAGGTGAATCTCCTCCGGCCCGATGACCGA
>DQCG01000590.1:546-3520 GCA_003533825.1 Phycisphaerales bacterium | reverse complement strand
CAGGCTTTTTTTGTATAAGTTTTTACATAAATTCGTTTCCGCAACAGGAACTAATTAGCTTTGAGTTTTCATTCCTTGCTCTCTGGGAGAGCTATTGAGAATATGACCCTATTATCCATAGCGGCTTTCACTGAAGAAGCACATCCATCTTTTACAACAGCGACGATACCCTTCCCTCAGTAAATGCTGTAGGCTGTAATTATGACCTAAAGAAAGTATATAGTAAAGAAAATTTTAAAGAAAAATTAACCTTTTTTGTTGCCCGCTTTCTTACTTTGAAGAAAAAGGCATTATCGTGTCTGAAGAAAAATACATAGAACCACCTGTTTTCAAAGAGATAAAGATGCTGCATGGTAAGCAGGATGCGATACTAAAGGTTGTATTCCTTGATTTTCCGGTAAAGCGTTCTTTCGCCGATGCCTAAGATTCTTGCTGCTTTTTCCCGGTTTCCTTTTGTTTTGGCGAGGGTCTCTTGGATGGCCTGCTTTTCAAGCTGGCCAAGTGAGACGTCCCCTAAAGCTGCTGCAGGCCTGTTGCCGGCGAGCAATTGTCGTCTTTGTGCTATCTCCGGGGGGATGTCGCGGGCATCGAGCTGGTCGCGGTCGCACATAACAACCATCGTCCTGATAGTGTTTCGAAGCTGTCGAACGTTGCCGGGCCAGTCATAGTGTGAAAGGACCGTAAGTGCGGCGTCGGTTATCCCGGCGACTTTCGAGCCGACCTCCGTGGCGGCCTCTTTTAGAAAATAGTCAATCAGTGCCGGAATGTCTTCCGCCCTGTCGCGCAGGGCCGGCAGAGAAATGTTTACACCCTTGATTCTAAAGTATAAATCCTGCCTGAATTGTTTCTCTTCTATCAGTTCAGGAAGATTCTGGTTTGTTGCGCTGATGATACGGACATCGACCACTGTTGGTTTGTTGGAGCCGACCGGTATTATGATTCCATCTTCGATTACACGCAGAAGCTTGGCCTGAGAAGCCGGCGCCATATCGCCTATCTCGTCCAGAAACAGCGTTCCTTTGTCTGCAATCTCGAACAGCCCTTTCCTGTCATTCGCCGCACCTGTAAAAGCACCTTTGACGTGACCGAACAATTCGCTCTCCAGTAACGTCTCGGTCAGGCCGGCACAGTTCACCGGCCTGAATGCCTTGTCCCATCGCAGTGAATTAATGTGAATCGCTCTTGCCAGCAGCTCCTTGCCTGTTCCGGAGCGGCCTTCGATCAGAACGGAAATATTAGTCGGCGCAACGCGACGAAGGATCTCGAATATACCCTCCATTGCCGGGCTGTTGCCCCACACGCCCTCGAACACAAAATCCTCTTTGCCTGCTTTGGGTTTTTGTGCCCGCCGTTCATTAGCGGTCAATGCTTTTTGGCAGGCCTGTGTTATAAGCACACGGAGCTGGCCAATGTCAATCGGCTTGACAAGATAATCGTAAGCACCACGCTTTATCGCTTCCTTGCAGGTGTCAATAGTGGCATAAGCGGTTATCAGGATGACTTCCGTGCTTTCATTGAATTTTTTGGCTTCTTCGAGGATGGCCAGTCCGTCAAAGTCACCGCCCAGTTTCAGGTCCGTAACAACGACATCTACCTGTCGGCTGCGCAGAATCTCCAGCGCATCGGTGCCGTCGTAAACAGCAATTGTCTGCGCGCACAATTTTTCGAGCGATTCGACGATTCCGTCTGCGTGGTCACGCTCGTCGTCAACAACCAGTATTACTCCCGCTTTTTGCGCCAAACTGATACCTCACTATGCCTGGATGGGCAATCTTATAGTAAAAGATGTCCCTTTTCCGGGCTCACTGTTAACCGATATGGAGCCTTTATGCGCTTCGACAATTTTCTTTGCTGTCGGCAGGCCCAGGCCGCTTCCCTGCGGCCGGGATGAATAATAAGCATCGAAAATGTGAGACAGATTGTCCGGCGTAATACCGGTGCCGGTATCGCTGATCTGTATTAAAGCCTCTTTTTCCTGCCTATCGGTTCGTATCATTAAATCTCCGCCGCTGCTCATGGCCTGCTGGGCGTTAATAAATAAATTCAATATTACCTGTTTTAACATATCCGCATCGATTTTGCAAACGAGCGGCTCGTTGTGCAGGCCCTGATGGATGGTGACCGAATGGCTGTGAGCCTGCGGCGAATAAAAATCGATCATGTCGCTGATAAGCTCGTTAATATCGATACTTGCCAATTGCAATTCGGTTCTGTCAACGTAACGCAAAAAGCTGTCGAGTATCTGCTCGACCCTGTCGGTTTCTTTCTGGACAACAGCTAATTTTCTGATTGCCCTTTTGAGCCCTGTGCCGTCTCTGTCTGCGGTGATTTTGCCGGATTCGGCGCGAACCGAATCCTCCAGCTCTTCTCTGACAAGATTCAAATTAATTTTGACGGTGGAGAGGGGGTTTTTGATCTCATGGGCAAGCCCGCCGGTCAGCTTGCTTAGTTCTTCAAGCTGTGCAAGGTGATTACTTTTATCCCTTTGAGTGCCGGCGATTCTTTTACGAAGCAACAGCACAGCAACCGTCAGTAAGCCAACAATAAAACCGCTAACAAACTGCAGCACTTATTTTTCCTCTGGCTTTTGTTTTTTCTTCGTTTCGATAAGAGCGGCTTTGCGGGAAAGTTTCAGTC
The DNA here is from genome assembly GCA_003533825.1 of Phycisphaerales bacterium. GTDB lineage: Bacteria > Planctomycetota > Phycisphaerae > Sedimentisphaerales > Anaerobacaceae > JAFGPJ01. Next base: position 883 of record DQCG01000590.1, on the reverse strand, counting down.
TGCCCTGGTCGTCGATTAATATTAGTTTGACCGAGATCAAATCGCCCATTTTGCAGACGTCTTCCACGTTCTTGACGTAACCTTCGCTTAGCTCGCTAATATGGCACAAGCCTTCGACTCCCGGCACGATTTCCACGAATACTCCGAAATCCTTTACGGAGACCACTTTCGCCTGCTCATATATCCGCCCTACTTCAGGCGGCTGTGTAATCGATTCGATAATTTCCCTGGCCCTGAGGTGACCGTCGCCGCCGAGACAACTGATATAAATGGTTCCATCCTCTTCGACTTCGATGGTTGTACCGGTCTGTTCCTGGATACCCTTGATCATTTTACC
>DQCG01000590.1:0-475 GCA_003533825.1 Phycisphaerales bacterium | reverse complement strand
CTCTTGGCTTATCGATAGCCTGGGCCATTGTTTCCAGAATCTTAATCCGTGCCGCCTTTGCTCTCTTCAGGGCCTCGATCATGATATCGTGCGCCAGGCCCTCTGCTTTTATGTCGAGCTGTATTGCGGTAATACCGTCAACAGATCCGGCGACCTTGAAATCCATCTCGCCGAAGTGGTCTTCTTCACCGGCGATATCGGTCAGAAGCTCATGCCGTCCATTTTCGTCACTGATCAAACCAATTGATATGCCGGCAACGGGTTTGGTTATTGGGACGCCCGCATCCATCAGGGCCAGTGTGCCGCCGCAAACCGAAGCCATGGAGCTTGAACCGTTCGATTCGGTAATGTCCGAGACGATCCTGACGGTATAAGCGAATTCATCGTCCGGCGGCCTCACCGCCTCCAGCGCCTTTTCCGCCAGGGCTCCGTGCCCTATTTCTCTTCGGCCGACCCCTCGAACGGGTCTTACCTC
>DQCG01000264.1:712-3083 GCA_003533825.1 Phycisphaerales bacterium | reverse complement strand
ACAATTTACGGTGCCGGTTCCGGTGGCAGCGGATGCAGGCCAATGTCGTCGAAGTACATTTTGCCCGTACCTCCCGGCGGATTAATCTTATTACCGATACCGATAGTAATCGTATTAACGTCCGTGAGGTTAATACCCTTGTCTGCAAACTCCTGCAGGGGGATATCCCACTGCGTCCAGCCGTGTATCTGGGTAGCGGCGGGATCGGCGTGAGTTACCGTCGCCGACGTGCCTGCAATATTGGCTATAGTAACATATATCGGCGCAGGATCGTTAACGAAATCGCCGTGGAACCAGATGGTCAGCGTCTTAACGTCCGAAGCGGTCCAGTCACGCGGAGAATCCAGGGTCAGGGTCGCCTCGGCGAACTTGGTGGTAATGTCATAGAAATACGGCATCGACTGCCTGCCGCCGTGAACTACGGTTGGCTCGGTATAAGGAGGAAGGTCATTGCCGACGAGCGCTCCGTTTGTTGCGGTTCCCCAGCCGTCAAGCCAGTATCCGAATATCGTGTTGCTGTTCGGATTGGGCGGATCGATGTCATTGTAGGACTCGATGTCGTCCACGACGAGGAAATCGGCCGTAGTGAATGCCCAGGCATTGCCTTTCCACGGACTGCCGGGATTTAGGTTATTAACCTCATCGATACGCCAGTAGTAAGCCGTGCCTCCCATGAGGGATCCGGGATCATAGCTCTCATCGCCAAGATTTTTAGAGCTTTTATACTCCGGCGAGGAGGTTGTTGCGTTTCGCACGGCATCTTGATCCGTGCCGAAATAGACCTGGTGCGAAGCGGCATTGTCATTCGCAGTCCACCTGAGAATTGATGTCTGTTTTACATTCTCAGCACCACTGTAGGGATTCGGGCTGCCGACGGCTCCCGGAGTCGAAAAGCTCCAGATTTCGCCTTTTAATGTCTCGAATCCGTGGAACTCGTCTACTCGCCAGTAGTATATTTTCGCCGGATCGAGCGTACCCGGTCTATAAGTTGTAACACCCTGTGGGATACCCATTACTGCATTATTAACTGTGTCATAATCATCGCCAAAGAACATGTAGTGTAATATCGCACCGAAGCCGGGCTCCCACTCAAGAGCTATATTCGGATCTACAGATTCGGCGCTATCAGCCGGACTTGGATCGAAAGCCGTCTTCGGGGCAATCGTGAAGCTCCAGACAGGACCGCTATGCGTAGTGGTTTCATCGGCTTCGATATCCACGATTCTCCAATAGTATGTCGTACCTTTGACAACACCATCCGGATACGGAAACCCGGGGAATCCAACGGCATAATCCGTATTAGTTTGGTTGGCCCTGAAAGTATCGCCCGTACCGGCCAGAACCTCATCAGGATCATCCCCGATATAGATAGAATGTGAGACTCCATAATCTCCCCGCTCCCAGCTTAAAGGAACCCAAGTGTCGCGTATTACAGCCCCATCAGCAGGAACAGGTTTACGCGGGAACGGCCTTTCTACAGATAGATACTGACTTGGGATAGCTTCCCGAGTCATAGTCGGCGACTCCCAGGACAGCTCACAGACGGCACCGCCGCCGTTCTCATAGTACTCCATGATAAACTCATATTGACGCCCGGCCGCCAGGGCTATGTCACCGCTATCCTCGGTAGTGCCATGGTCTGTCCAGTTATCAATAATCTGTTGCCCGCCAATCCATAACCGAATTCCATCGTCCGTCTGCGTGTAGAAAGTATAGGTCGATGAACTCGGCACCGTAAGCATTCCCGTCCATCGTACCGTAAAGCCGTTCGCATTCACCGATGGGTCGGGTGAATTATCGCCCCAGTTAAAATCTATCGTAGGATCTATGCGCTCCAGTACCAAAGTTTGCCAGGGATCACCTGCAGAGCCATGAAAATACTCGCCCAGCACGCCTTCCGCCCCATTGGTAACACCAGCTAAACCCAGTGTCAAAAAAATAGAAATCAAATAAATCAATTTTCTATACATAATAATCCTCCTTATTAAAGCTTAAGATACCTTTGCCTTCGTTACACATTAAAGCCCTCGACTCGGAGTGGGGCTTATACCGAACCTTCTCAGCATAAGCCCCGAACTCCAAGCAAATCTACAACATCAACCGCACAATTATAATTGGCGGCCTAATCTTAGCCTATTCTTGCAGATTACGGATGAACACCAATATCATCGAAGTACATCGTCCCTGTACCTCCGGGCTGCAGACCGATTTTGTCGCCGATACCAAGGGTAATCGAGGTTGCATTGGTAACATCGGCGCCTTTATCTACGAACGACTGCAGGGGGATATCCCATGGCATCCAGGCACCTATCTGCGCTGCGGCAGGATCTTCGTGTATTACCGGAAGGCCGCCGTTTAGGGTAACATACAG
>DQCG01000264.1:0-650 GCA_003533825.1 Phycisphaerales bacterium | reverse complement strand
ACCTCTGAAATCGCTGTAACGCTATTGTCACAATAAACCGGCATTGATTTACGGCCGCCATGGACTATGGTTTCTTCCATATAAGAAGCTGTGGTTTCGTCGCCAACTGCCGAACCGGTACCATTACCAGCAGAAGCCGGTTCGTCGCCATGCGGACCATAGCCGAGGCCATCTACCCAGAACCACCATATCTCTTTGTTGCCGATATTGTAGTCTTCGAAGTCATCTATGACAAGGAAGTCGGCGGTTTTGAAGTTCCAGACTTCGCCTTCCCAGGGACTTCCGGCAGCAACATCGTTGACTGCATCGATTCGCCAGAAGTACTCGGTATCCCACTCAAGTTGACCGGGATCAAAGTTCTCTGTACCAAGATCCGCGGAGCCTTTGTAATCAGGTGAGGTCGCATCGGCATCCTGCACGGCTTGTGCGTCGGTACCGAAATAGACATTATGCGAAACAGCATCATCGCCTGCAGTCCACATGAGAGTGGGTGTCTGCTTCACATTCTCGGCGCCATTAACCGGGCTTGGAGTAATAGCCCAAACAGGCAGCAACAATGCGATCTGCGGGATGATTTCCTTAACCATTGAGGGATTGGACCAGGATACCTGGATCTGCATGACGCCACCGCCTCCGTATCCTCCACCGGA
>DQCG01000362.1 GCA_003533825.1 Phycisphaerales bacterium | reverse complement strand
GGGCCTGTCGGCATCCTCACTCTGTTTCTTTGTTCTCATGCCCCTGCGTCCCCTGTACACACCGCCTCCACCACTTCTCGGCCTCTTGAGGCCCATCGTGAAAGTGTTGCCCATAAACCGTTTGACCGGAGCCGTCAGAACATTTTCATGCCCCAAATTCATCGTATAAATCGTGTCGAAGATGTCCTCGATGATCCAGTACGCCAACTGGTGATAGAAGCAGTCCTCGATGCCGTCATCCAGCTTGACATCATACTTGTAATTTGCCCAGTATTCGTAGCCGCTAATATCGGCCGGATTGGTATAGACGGAAATAGACTTTGCTCTGTCCTTGCACATCTCATCGACGATCATCCGATCGATTCTACCAAACCTCATCGAGCCTCCCGGGTAGAGACCCGTGTTCTGAGTTCTCGATGAAGCAGATCTCGATGAGAATCCTCCCATTCCCCTTCTTGTACGGCTGCGCGATGATGAATCCTCCAGACCTCTGTCGATCTCGGCATCTGTCGGACAATCCCGGCCATCGACATTCTGGACCATCTCGTCGATCCCCTTACGATATTCCAGACCGAATTTCTGGAAGATCAATCCGGAGAAACCGTTCGGTTCGGGCGCCGGAAAAATATCATAACTCAGCAGCTCCCGCTGCGTGGTTTGCCTGGCCAACTTTGCTATCTCGTTGGCGTCCGCTGCATGAGCCTTCTGACGCTCGGCCTCCATTTCGTATTGCTCGCGCGAAACGGCGCTTGTTTCCAGACGCTTAATCTTACTGCCGCCTTCACTGATGCTTTTCTGCTCGACGGTTTTCTTGAGCTTACTACTCATGAGCTGTGTGGGGAGGAAAAGAAGCACCGCCACCAGTGCGATAATGACCGGCACCAACAACGATAAATTGTTCTTAAAAACGCTTAATTTCTGTAAGATATCTTTAAAGTTCGGCATATTCATTTTTAGCTCACATATCTAAGTCGGGTAATTTGCTTTTACTGGAAGAACCGGAACTCGTAGAGGGAGCGCTCGTTGGACGCTGCGTTGACATCATTCTTCCGTATCGAGAAGTCACAGGCTGTTCCGGAGGCTCCGGTGCGTCCGGCCAGAGAAACTTGAGATTTAGTACAAACCAATGATCGTTGATCTTGTAAACCGGCCTGCCGCGGTAGAGTATCGGTTTCCCTTCCTCGTCCAGCATGCTTTCCTTATTGATGATCTCCCTGGTCAACGGGTCAATCAAAATCCAGTTATTCTCCGAAGCGGTGTTACGCACCTCCGTCCCTGCTGTTTCGTCTATCAGCTCATCCCAAATGCCTATGCCCTCAGGCATCTCCCCGTCCAGGACGACTTCCTTTATCTCTAGCCCGAACTGCTCTGGATCATCCTTTTTATACAGCTCGAATGGGCTGTTGGCATCAAGATGCACCAGCCGGGTAACGAATCCCCATTTAGATTTCTGGTCTTCGACACCGGAAGGATCGATTAATTCAGCTAATTCGGCTATATTCTGGCCATAGGGACTGTAACAGAGGACCTGGGCTACAAATCCGGAATTCTTCTCTTCTGCAGCGGCATCTGCCATGGGACCCTGAGGGCTAAATTCATACATGTTTCTGCCCATCCCCATCTCCATCTCCATCTGCATCATCATGGCGTACTCATACTCTTCCATTCCTCCTTCTTCAAGTCCGGGCTCGGTTCCACGTGTTCTTCTCCAGACATCGGCTCCGCCAAATTTTGCCTCGGCCAGTTTGTTTGTGAAGTAAATGGACATGCCCGTGATAAAGATCTGCTTGCGCTGCTCTCTGGGGATCTCCATGACTGTTTGCACATCACCAGCGGCAAAAGCCTTGTAGAGCCTGTCTTGTTGAGGATTGTTCCGCTCATTCGGAAGGGCCGAGATTATGGTCTCGTGGACGAGTGGAATAATGTCACGATATTTGAAAGGTTCGAACTCCTTGTTGATTGTCGTTTCATATACGGCGCCGTTGGCCTGTTCCTTTTCGAACATTTCTTTGGCATCACCTACACTTTTCAGAGCCATGTCGGTTTTTTGCCGGACCTGGGCGTTCTTTGTGAAATTCATTTTATCCAGGCCGGTTCGAGCAAAGCACAGAAGTGAGACTGTAAGCAGCATGCATGCTGCAGCGATAAAGTACCTGCCCTTACTCGCCCAGGCCATTGATCGGGCAATATTCCGGGGCAGCAGGTTGCTCTCTATTCTGGCCAGGCCCAAACCCTGCAGGGCAAGACCGTAAACGATGCCGAAGTCGGAGACATTTTCGTGGAATTTCGCAGGCGAAACACCAGGACCCATACCAAGTCTTTTGAACGAATCCGGCCTCTCGACAGGTATCTGAAGTGTCTGCTGTAGATATTTGAGAATGCCTCGCAGTCTCGTTCCGCCTCCCATGGCCACAATCCTGACGATTTTTGTATTGGGATTAGAGCTGTTGTAAAAGCCCAGCGACCGCTGGACTTCAGAGGCCAGGTCCGTAAAAACGGGCCTCATAGCCTGGAGTATCTGCCGGGAATACTTGCTCACCGGGGCCGTGCGTTTGAGTTTTTCAGCCTTTTCGAAATTAAGCTTGAATGTGTCCGCTATCGCCTTGGTAAAAGCGTTGCCCCCTATGAGGATACATCTTTGCCATACGGCTGATTTCGTGCAGACGACCAGATCGGTATTTTCCGCCCCGATGTTGAGAACGACGGTTGCCTGACTATCGGAAGTCACCAGGTCGGGACGGTCGTTAAGCAGGTAGTTGTAAAGGGCCATCGGCGCCATTTGCACGTAGCTGACCTGCACATC